>NZ_JAECVZ010000025.1:0-38701 GCF_016055135.1 Thermoactinomyces sp. CICC 10521
AGGTCACATCAGGTTTACTTTATCTGTATATATCCTAGAAATATACAAAACCCCATTCCTTTTCCGAAGAAAAGGGGGGGGTTTGTCATCAATCTCAGCGTCCCGTCAAAGGACGCTTTTTTTATCAATTAAACGGTTTGACGGCGACGATGAATCAGCATACCCAATCCGGCTGCCAAGAGTGTTGCCCCAAGTCCGATGTTATTGGCATAGGAAGTGGCTGTTTTTGGCAGTTTTCCCCCTTGACCGTTCGAGGGTTGATTTCCGGTGTTGCCGCTGTTTCCGCCGTTATTTCCTCCGTTGTTTCCGTCGTTACTTGGTTGGGTGGTTCCGCCGTAATTTCCCCCGTTGTTTCCGCCATTGCCAGGCTGGGTGGTTCCACCGTTATTTCCGCCATTGTTTCCGTTATCTCCCGGTGCAGTGCCACCGCCGTTATCATCCCCGGGATTGTCATGGCCAGGTTTTCCATCATCCGTTTTCACACAGAAGAGATTTCCTTTTTTGCCTTTCAACATCAGGGCGGTATTTACTTTATCTCCATCCAGCTTTCCGGTAAAGTGAATGTTGAAACAGTATTCCACACTGGGTTTTAATCCTTCAAAATGCGCGTGGAATTGGGCTTTGGTCGATTGATTGAGATGGGCGGGTTTACCAGCTTTGTTCGGACCGACCGGAATGATTTGCCATTCTCCGCTGTCAACGGTGCTCGCACCAAAAATGCTTGTCCAAATATCAATGGTGGAATCGGTTACTTCCACCTTCGGTAACAGGTGGTATTTGGCATCTACTTCAGGTTGATTACCGGAATGCGCAAAGGTGGTCATCGGAAAAGCCAATGCAGCTGTAACTGCCAAGGCTGGTATTACTTTCGTCCATTTTCTCACTTAAAAAACCCCCTGCTATGTAATTTATTTATGTGATATTAAATTTATAAATGAAATAAGGTTTGAAATCTATAACATCGATTCATCGTTCAAGTAAATGACTAAATTTTCAGTACACAAATTCGTAAAGGTTTGCTCATAAAAAAGTCATATAAAACGGTAATTAAAATATATATTTTTTACAGGTTGCTCTATTCGGTTTTCTCGTGGGGAGTCGTACAGTGATTGTACCTTATTCCCGTCCGGTTCTTTCACTTACCACCTGTTATCCTTTCGACTACATAGGCAGTACACCCGATCGCTATATCATTCAGGCGGAACTGATTAATATTAAAAATGAGAACTAAGGTCTAAGAAGAGTATTCGAGATGTTGTCCTGTGGGGCTTTTTTATGGAAGCTGAGGCTCATGTCTCGGTTTTTCAATTACAAATTGGACAATGCTTTTGAAATGATTTCAGTTGCTGGAAGATGGTATGTAAAGCCATCTTCCTGTTTTTATTTTTTTCGGTAAACGATAAATTCCCGTTTCGACCGGATCGCTGAGAAGGATTATTTTCTGACTGCTGCAATTCTGCTTTGTGGACAAAAACTTGACTAAAGCAAATATATAGTTGATAATGGCATTGAAAAGGGGGCGAAACAAAGATGAAAAATCTGGAGGCGAAAATCAGTGCTGTCCGGCATTTCAACCGATTTTTTACCCGGCATATCGGAGTATTGCGCGAGGGATTGTTGCACAGTCCCTTTTCCCTGACCGAAGTTCGTATCCTGTTTGAACTTGCGCATCACGACCATTTGACCGCTTCGGATCTGTCCCGGGAAACTGGGCTGGATCCGGGTTATCTCAGCCGCATCTTGTCCCGGTTTGAGGAAAAAGGGCTGATCGAAAAAGTCCGTTCGGAAATCGATGCCCGGCAGAGGCTGCTTTCCCTGACTTCCGAGGGAAGGCAGGTATTCATGATGCTTGATCGCCGTTCCCGAGAGGAAGTGGCCGAAATGCTTGGCAGCCTCTCTGAAGGGGATCAAGAGCGCCTTCTGGAGGCCATGAAGACGATCGAAGACGTGCTGACCCGGGGCCAGGGTTTCAAGTTCTCCGAACCCTTTTTCCTGCGTTTTCCCGAACCCGGTGACATGGGCTGGGTCGTCCATCGTCACGGTGTTCTTTACGCACGGGAATACGGGTGGAATGAGCGCTTTGAAGCATTGGTCGCACAGATTGTATCCGATTACATGCATCGCCATAATCCGTCCAGGGAGCGCTGTTGGATTGCCGAGATGAACGGGGAGAATGTCGGCTGTGTTTTTGTCATGAAAGACAGCGATACCGTTGCCAGACTTCGGCTTCTTTTGGTCGAACCCAAGGCGCGCGGTTTCGGACTTGGCAACCGCCTCGTCGAAGAATGCATTCGTTTCTCCCGGAGATGCGGCTACAAGAAACTGGTTCTTTGGACGAACGACGTGCTTAAAGAGGCCCGGCATATTTACCGGAAGCACGGCTTCAAACTTGTAAAGGAAGAAAAACACCACAACTTTGGTCCGGATCTGGTGGGGGAGACGTGGGAGTTGTCGCTTTGAAGAGAAACAGATCAAAGAATCAGTCGCCACATCAGAATATTTCTCCTGAAAGGATCTATTTGGAGTCTCTATTTCGGATTCAGTAGGTTTGGACAAGTTCAGATCCATCTGGAATTCGTGGTCTTTCTGTGGTTGGAGACGGGTTCCTGTCCGATACGGATTGCCGCGTACGGGCAGTGTGGAAGATATCGATTCTTTGCGAGAAGCGACCGCCCGCGTGGTCGGGTTGATTGTGTCTGAGGGGCGGAAAGAAGAGCATTAAAATGAACGCAAAGAAGCCGCTTCATCACGAATCAGCTTCTTCTTTTTACGCTCCATCCCCATTACTCAATAGAGTCTTTGTTGGCTTGGTACAGCTGTTCTGTATAGCAGTTGAATCCCGGCATTATTAATCAGCACGTTCACGTCGGGATAGTTTGCTGTCACCCAATCGAACAAGGCCAGACGCTCGCTTTCTTGCTCCAAGTCGCAAACCCGGGTGATTAAGCCGGGGACTTGTTTCCGGGCTTGTTCAAGAACATTTTCCCGCCGGCCGATAACGATGACGGTATTTCCGTTTTGCACGAATTTCTCTGCAAAGGCCAGCCCGATCCCGGAGCCGCCGCCAGTAATCAAGATTGTATTTCCTGTAAGCTTCATAGGTTTTCTCCTCCACGAAGTTGTTTTTGATAACGTTCGATTTTCTCCTCTATCCCCTTCAGGTATTCCTGCATTAATGCTATTTCATCCAGCACGTTTCGCTTATGCTTCAACAGCATGTCGAGCCGTTTCTCTATGGTTGAATTTCCTTCAACAACCCAGTCCATGTACTGCTTAATCTGATTGATGGGCATGTTGGTGTTCTTAAGGCAAGTTATGATTTGCAGCAACGCCAATTGACGTTCCGAAAATAATCTTCTGCCCGCCTCGTCCCGTTCGACAAACGGAAGAAGACCTTTTTTTTCATAAAAGCGCAAGGTGGATTCCGGTATATTGTACATGGCTGCAGCTTCGCCAATGGTATAGTATTTCATAGTGGAGGCCTCCAAATCCAGTATTTCTTGTCGACATGACTATCGTACGACTTAAACCTTGGTTTAAGTCAACAGTGCTTTTTCGCATTTAGCGCTCATTCCACCCGTACTTTCGGGAAAGCCGCGTAAGCGACTTTAACCTCCGCAATGTATTGGGGGCCTATTGTGTAACTCAAACAGTATTTCCAAAAATGGTCGAAAAAAATAGCGGAGGCATCATCAACATCTCCACCCAAGGAGCGCGGTTTCGGACTTGGCAATCGTCCTCGCCGAAGATGCATTCGTTTTCCCCGGACTTCACAGACGATGGCTTCTTGGACCAAAGAATCTCATATCGCATCCCGTCGTAGCTCGCAAATCCATCTTGGCTCACTTGGAGCAATTACGACGGATATGGCTTCCTCGAAGATCACGTAGGATGGTGTTGCGGGCATGTCCTGTTTTTCTTGTAAATCACCAGAATACCCTTGCCAATCGCATTCTCCTTGACAAATGAGATTCCATGGAAAAGTTGGAGGTGGTTGTCTTCATCAAGCAGGAATGAATCCTTTCTAAATCATTGGCCACTATTTTGGTTACTCGCCCTACAGCAGTCTGACATCACCTTTTCGGGGGCCAACCAGATCCTGTTTACCCAGGAACAAATAAAGCTACCCGATTCGGGTAGCATCTTTTATATGGCTTGAAATAGGGGGCTGAGAGGCTCGTAGAGTGCGATTCACAGATTGATCCGACACATTTATATGCCCTGTTTTATTTAGTTATAAGTTTAACAATTTCGCAATATTATCACCTAATACACATTTGCGTGTGTACGGATCATTTGAATGTCGTTCTACTGCCATTCTTACCAACAAGGGATCGCCATAAGGACTATCAGAACTAAACAAAGTACGCTCAGGTAACTCTAACATTGCTAAAGATAATGCAACTGTAGTATAAAAAGCAGAAACATCAAGATACGCATTAGAAATTTCTTTTGTAATTTTGATCGTGTCTAACCAGTTTAGACCGCCTAAATGCCCGAAGATTACGGGAACCTTTGCATACTTCTTTGCCAATTCTGCCAGCTCTTTAATATCGCTTAAACCAAGGGGATGTAATGTATGCACCCAGATGGGAAGATATCCAAACTCGCAAGAGCTTTTAAAAACTGGTTCCAAAGTATTTATCTGCCCAGGAGCAAGCGTAAACTCTCCGAGCCCCTTAAACCCATTACCGATCACTTGTTTTTCGACCCACTCAGCTGTCTTTTCGTCATTTAACCCATTTGGTACAGAACCAAAGCCTAAAAAACGATCGGGATATAGACGAATAGATTGCAGCTGTTCTTCAATTCCTTTTTCCCTTCCTTTGGCATCATTTACATGTCCTCCTAAAATTTTAAACAGTTTTCTCATTTCTTTTTCATACGACTGAAAATCCGTTGCTCGCTCGGGGTGAATTGAAGTATAAAAAAGGATTGTCTTATCTATCCCTGCTTCATTCATTAACTCAATTTGTTTTTCAACTGGTAACATCACATGACTATGGCTGTCGATGATCATCGCTCTTGGCTCCTTTCCTCCGTAAAGACAAAAAAAGTTTTGTACATCACGTCACCAGAAAAAAGTATCAATCAAATATGAATGACACGTTAATCGGGGAATAGACATGAAATGATCGTAATGCAATATTAACTACCGTCATATGATTCATTTCCTTTGTGTTTAGCTGTCTTTTTTTCCAATTTGATCGCATGTACCCGTTCTTCCAAATTTGATTTGATTTCGGATAGAATTTTTATATAATCATCTAATTCTTTTATTTTCATTTCGTACGTAGACAAAACTTCTTGGCAAACAGCTTCATTATTTTCGAGAACACAATTCGAAAAATTGGATATTTGGTCTGTGGTAAAACCTAGACTTAAGTAAAATTGAATCATTTTGACTTGTTTAATAGCTATGGAGTTGTATTCCCGATAACCATTAATCAATCGTGTCGGTGTAATTAGCTTCTTTTTTTCGTAATACCGTAATACACGTGGACTTACTCCTGTTAGTCGAGCGAGTTCACCAATACGCAAAGCAGATTAATAACCTCCTTTCATTCAAGTGTTGTAATGTGATTATAAACCTTGACATTAATGTCAAAGTCAACAAGTATGTGGTTCCAGGGGGCAACTTATCACTGTGACAGACGAGGGTACAAGGCAAGATGGAAACAAGCCGCTAGCCGGAGTAATCATCGTCAAAAACGGAGTGACCGTTGTTCGTGGGTACACGTCTCACTCGGCCTGCTGCGGAAGCGAATGTTCCAGGCTGGTGTTAAAACGAAAGGGGCAACAGTCTATACTGCACGCGGGAACCCATGCTCAGATGGAGTTCGAATGCGGCATGTTGCGAAGCATTAACGGACGCAGGAATGGCCAAAGTTCTTGTTGGTATCGTTGATCTATCCGAAGGTTAGCAGAAAAGGCATCCAGCATTTTCGAGAACATGGCGTTGAGGTTGTCGTTGGCGTGTTTGAGGGAGGAACACAAGAATGGGAAACCCAAATAAAGAAGACGACACGAGGCCGTCTTTTTTCTTTTAACCTGATTGGCTTTGATCGTGCCGGACCGTCATACCCCGGGCCTTTTTTTCACAAAAGGGTTGAAGATTCATCACATGGTACACATGGTTCAGCCGTCACTGACAGCATTAATGAATCCAATAACTTGTCCGGGATTTTTGTCAATTGCCAATAAAACCCGGTAGCTTCAAATGGGTTTCCGATGATGGGTGATTGGGCCAACCAACAAAAAATCCTCCTTTCAACATGTTGACCGTGATTTCGTGAGTGACGATTTATATTACATATGAGAATGTCCTCCTTTAAAGAAGGGCACAATCGTGGCAGAGAGATGGAGCTTAAAGCCTTGGCTTGGAATTGAAATGTCCCAAATCGGATACGAATGGCAATTGGGAATCTCTCACCAAGATGCTTGGGTGGCAGACTTCGGTTTTCACAGTCAGCAATGCTCTGCTAAATCCCCATCCTCATCAATCCGCTTGGTTCCCCCGCCGAATAGCCATCCGTTTTCCTCGACAAACGCAATAAACTTATCCAAAAATTCATCATGGTCAATATCTGTATTTTTATCATTGGCAAAAATACAGCCATCAATATGTATACCAATCTGTTTTTTCTTCCTCATTTCTCTTCCTCCCGTTTTATTTACGGTCTCAGAAATAGGGGCCCTTCTCTTTGTTTACCTCACCAATGATAAAAGGATCCACTGATACAACTCACGGCTCCGTGGGAGACCCGATTCAGCATCCGTCGAAACAATGGAAATCCGGATTTGCACTTCCGCTCTTCCTGAACAAATTAACATGATTCGATTTCAATGAGTCTGTATCTTTGTGAAAGATGGTAGTCGCTCTATTTTTCCCGCTATGAAAAATGTCAATCTACTTTTTGTATAAAATTATCTTTTTACTATAAATTACATACTATACAAAATATTAAATTAATATTAAAATTAAACGTGTATTGCGAATTTTAAATACAATTCAACAGGAGGGAGCTTTGTTGAAACGACTCTTTGCGATCACTTTGGTGGCAGTGATGACGTTTTGGAGTGCCGGCGACGTCGATCGCAGCAGAGGTTGGAACGCAAGCTTGTACCATTAGTAATTCATGGCTTGCCGATCCCGATTGCACCACGAATCGGTCAACTGTTCGTACCATTAATTTTGCAGAGTTAAGAACAGGCTACTATAACGGTCAACAATATGGATGGGGCAGACTCACAACTTCCAGTCCCGGCTATACACTTTACTTTGATGTCAGCTTTGATGGCGGAAAAACCATAGGTACCTATGATTATATATATTCCGGTTCGTCAACCATTACCACTTGGGCATACCCCGCTTCCAGTGATCCTAACCGTCGATTCCGCGTATGTGTCGTTCCTCCGGGTGGAGGGGAGCAATGCAGCTCTTGGTGGTAAACGCATCCTCTTCAAAAATCAACCTCTGCCATTAAACCCCGGTGATCCCGCCGGGGGTTCATCATGACGAGGAGAAATGATTGTTGCGGGGACACTTCACGGATCAGAGGGGGACGTGTCCGCGAAAAAGAAACCGGTCTTCGATGGGACTGTTTTCCTTTCCGATTCTTTGTGCTATCGTGAAAATGGCGGAAAACTTTGCGTCGGATGGAGGATAGCAGATGAAAATCGTACAGCGCACCCCCGATCCTTTTTTTTATTCGGGTGGAAAAGTGGGCATTCTGTTAATACATGGTTTTACCGGCTCTCCTTCCGAACTTCGTCCCATGGGTTACTATTTGAAGGAGCGAGGGTTTACCGTTTATGCTCCTCTCCTCGCCGGGCACGGGGTTGATGGGGAAACAATGGAGAAAACGGGATGGAAGGATTGGTGGCAAAGCGCTTTGGATGCGTATGAGAGAATGCGGGAAGAGGATTTGGACCGGATTTTTGTGGCGGGTCTGTCGATGGGAGGATGTCTTTCACTGATGCTGGCGGCCGAAAAAAAGGTCGATGGTGTGATCTCGATGTGCGCTCCGGTTTGGATTCGCGACCGTCGTGCGCTCTTGGCCAACGTGCTGCAGTATTTTATCCGCTTTACCCGAAAATCGGAAAAACGCGACCCCGAAATCGCCGCCCATGTCGTGCCGATAGATAAAACCCCGGTCAAATGTGTGGGCGAGCTGGTGCGCCTCATTCGGGAAATGCGAAGCAGGCTGCCAAGGGTATCGGCACCGGCACTGGTCGTGCAAGCCGCCAAAGATGAGCTGGTATTGGAAAAAAGCGCGGAATATATTTTTTCGCAAATCGCCTCAAAAGAGAAAAAACTTTCCTGGTATGAAAATTCGACGCACATCATTACCGTTGACAAAGAAAGGAAAGAATTGTTCCAGGAGATTGAGGAATTTATCGGACGCGTTTCCTCATCGGATCCTAAAAAAGAGAGGTGAAAAACTCTGTTACCGGGAGCCGTTCCTGATGACAGATTTGTACATGATCACAGAACATGAGATTCGGCAATTCATGTTGGAAAAAGCATATAAACCACTTACGCTGGAGGAATTGATCGCCTCTTTTCAGATCGGCGAGGAAGATAGGGAAAGTTTTACTGCGTTGCTCGACAAAATGGAAGAGGACGGCGACATCGTCAAAACGAGAGCCAGTCGCTACGGGGTGCCGGAACGCTTTAATCTGGTGCGGGGAACCTTGCAGGGTAGCACCAAAGGATTTGGGTTCGTGATTCCTGATCAGCCTGGCAGGCGCGATATCTACATCCATTTGAACGACATGAACGGAGCGATGGACGGAGACCTCGTCCTCGCGCGGATTCATAAAGGCAAATCGGGCGACCGCCGCCCGGAAGGGGAAATCGTGCGCATCCTCAAGCGGAAGCTCGACAAAATCGTCGGTACCTTTACCCGTTTGTCCTCCCATTTTGGGTTTGTCATTCCGGACAACAAACGCATCGCCACCGATATTTTCATCGCGCCGGAATTTCAGATGAATGCGCGTGACGGGCAAAAAGTCGTGGTCAAACTCCATCAAATCACGGGACGTCACAGTGCCGAAGGGGAGATTATCGAGATCTTGGGTCATAAAAACGACCCCGGCGTCGATATCCTCTCGATTATTCGCAAGCACGGTTTGCCGGAGGCGTTTCCCGAGGCCGTACTGAAAGAAGCCGAGGCGATCCCGGAGACGATCAGTGAAGAAGAAATCAAGGGCAGAAGAGATTTGCGCGAACGCCCGATGGTGACCATTGATGGCGAAGATGCCAAGGACCTCGATGATGCCGTTTCCGTCGAACGTTTGGAAAACGGCAATGTTAGGCTGGGCGTTCATATTGCCGATGTAAGCTACTATGTAAAAGAAGGGTCGGCTCTCGACCGGGAAGCTTATGAGCGCGGATGCAGCGTGTACCTCGTTGACCGCGTGATTCCGATGCTTCCCAAGCGGCTGTCCAACGGAATCTGCTCCCTGAATCCGCAGGTAGACCGTCTGACCATGACCTGCGATATGGAATTGGACAGCGAAGGAAATGTTGTCAATTACGAGATCTATCCAAGTGTGATCCGTACCCGCGAGCGGATGACTTATTCCGACGTGAAAAAAATCGTGGTGGATGAAGACCCAGAACTGATCGCCCGCTACCAACCGCTCGTTGACGATTTCAGGCTGATGGCCGATTTGGCGATGACCCTGCGCCGCAAACGGATGAGGCGGGGGGCGATCGACTTTAACTTTGCCGAAGCCAAAGTGATTGTCGATGAAAAGGGAAAACCGGTGGATGTCGTGAAGCGCCCGCGTACCATCGCTGAACAACTGATCGAAGAGTTCATGCTGGCCGCCAATGAAACGGTCGCCGAGCACTTTTTCAACCTGGGTGTTCCCTTTGTCTACCGCATTCACGAAAATCCGGATGCCGAAAAGCTGAGAGCGTTTTATGAGTTTATCACCAGCTTCGGTTATTCCGTCAAAGGCAAGCCCGATCAGGTCAAACCCCATGCATTGCAAGCGTTGCTGGAAAAAGTGCAGGGGAAACCGGAAGAACATGTGATCAGCACGGTGATGCTCCGTTCAATGAAACAAGCCAAATACTCCGCGGAAAATATCGGCCATTTTGGATTGGCGGCACCGTTTTATTCGCATTTTACCTCCCCGATCCGCCGCTATCCCGATCTGCTGATTCACCGCGTCATCCGGGAAGTGTTGGCTAATGGTTTCCTGACGGCGGAGAGGATTGACCAATTGAATGAGTATCTGCCGGACGCCGCCCAGCAATCGTCCATCCGTGAACGGATTGCTGTCGATGCGGAACGGGAAACGCAGGACCTGAAAATGGCCGAATACATGATGGACAAGATCGGGAAAGAATATGACGGCATCATCAGCAGTGTCACCTCGTTCGGCATCTTTGTCGAATTGCCCAATACGATTGAAGGGCTGGTTCATATCAGCTTCCTGACCGACGATTACTATCATTACGATGAATCCACCTATTCCCTGATCGGCGAGCGTAGCGGACGCCTTCTGCGCATCGGGGATCGCGTCAGGATCAAAGTGAGCGGCGTCAATGTCGATGAGCGCAAAATCGATTTTGAACTTTTGGAGCATTACTCCGACGAACGGGCTCCGCTCAAAAAAGGGAAGAAAAAGAAAGCGAAAAGCAAGGGACGAAAAAGGGCAGCCGAAAGCGAAACGAAAGTGAAAAAAGGAAAAAAGGGAAAAACTTATGCCGTCGACCCATCCGACTTCATCAAACAGCAGAAGCCGGGAAAAAAAGGAAAAAAGAAAAAGAAGAAAAAAAAGAAGAAGTAGTCCCGGCCTTAAGGGGGTTCCCTTGTCTTTTTGATACGGGAACCTCCCTTCAGACCGGATGGTACTGAAAAATCCCATTGATTCGCTTCGACTTTCCTTGGTATAATAGAATCTACTGCGATTTCAGGGTTTGAGGTGGAAACGATGGGAAACAAAGGGACCAAGGTGATTGCCAAGAACAAAAAAGCATACCATGATTACCACATCGAAGAGACCTTTGAAGCGGGAATCGTTCTCACCGGAACTGAAATCAAGTCGATTCGCCAGGGACGCGTCAACTTGAAAGACAGTTACGCGCGGATTGATCAAGGAGAGCTCTTCATCATCGGTATGCATATCAGCCCGTTTGAGCAGGGCAACCGCTTTAATGTCGATCCCACCCGCACCCGCAAGTTGCTTATGCACCGAAAGGAGATTGACAAGCTTCTAGGCCAAACCAAAATTAAGGGACTGACCCTCATCCCGCTCGACATTCACTTGCGCAACGGTTTTGCCAAAGTCCAGCTCGGTCTCGGACGAGGCAAGAAGCTCTATGACAAGCGGGCAACTGAGGCCAAACGCGATGCGGAGCGCATGATCCGCCGCAAGCTGAAGGAGCAAAATTTCCGTTAAAAAAATAAAAAATACCCTTGCATGTTTTTCTACATGATGCTATAATCTAAAACTGTGATCGACATCATCGGTCACTTTGTTCGAAAAGTTGAATCTCGGGGGCGTTCTTGGGATTCGACGGGGATAGTTCGAGCGTCAGTAGCGAGCCGAGGGGCTGCGTTTCTCGTTAAACACGCGGAAGCCAAATGTAACTGGCAAACAAGAAAACTACGCTCTGGCTGCTTAATTAACCAGCCAGGACTCGCTTCTCCATCGCCTGTGTGGAGCTGCCGGGTCTCATAATCCAGCAGGCTAGCTGACCGATCGGCCGCTGATCGGAAGGCGAATTTCAAGCGGCTAGTCTTTAAAAGCGCCTGTCACTGGGCAGTTTTAAAGGCGAATCTTCAATACAGTGACTGCGCTCGGAGAAGCTGGCGTGGCGATGTCTTCGGACAGCGGTTCGACTCCGCTCGCCTCCACCAAAATCCATAAGCAACATGCTGGTGTAGCTCAGTTGGTAGAGCACTTCACTCGTAATGAAGGGGTCGCAGGTTCGAGTCCTGTCTCCAGCACCAAAGAGAAGCCCTTGGGAAACCAAGGGTTTTTTGTATTGAGGAAAAATGGACTGGGCGATTAGGAGTGGATCTTCATTCCCTACAGAAGCAAGGCTTTGTTTAAAAGAATGTATAGTTGAGTAAATCGATGAGAAATTGGAATAATGATGAGAGCGATGGTTTATCTTCTGTTAAGTTTATATTATAATGATAAAAAATAATTATTAGGAGGTATTTTATGTCTGAACAAGAAGACAAAAACGGGGTTAATATTCATATTAATGGTAGTATTCATGGAAGTGCTCTTATAGGTGATTTTACAAATAATAAAGGAAATTTAAATTCCAATAATCAAATATATATCGGTACTAATGGAGAAAATCAATTCAGTAAAGAAGAAGAATTAAAGAAACTGATTAATGAATTTAAAAGGTTGATTGAAATGAATCAAGAAATATTACCAATTGATAAAAAGGATACCATAGAATTAATAGATGTTAACCAACAATTTATTGAAACCGGTCAACCGAAAGAGTCGGTTATCAAATTGTTAATAAGACAATTGGGTGTGTTAAAAGATAAATTATGCGAGGATTTACCATTACTCACTAATATTTCTTCAATTATTCAAATTTTGGGTATGTTTTTGCAAAGGTAAGATAGAGGTGAGTATATGACTGATCGTTATATACATACGAAAGAAATCGAAGAGTATTTGTATTGCCCCAAGAGATGGAAACAAAATAAAAGAGAGTACATTCGTGATGAAAATGAATTTAAAAAGGCAATTCAAAATCGTGAACTTATGAGGGAATATTGCAACCCTACACTACCTCCTGAACCAAATTATGAACGAGTAATTTATCCGAAATTACCCATCGATTTGCCTTCAATAGTCTCCAGGATAGTTGTTTTTTTAATCTCCTTTCTAGTAGTTGGTTTGTTTGCAGGTCCGTTCTCTACGATTATTTTTTCACTTGTATTATCGGTGTTTGGGCCGCGAATTGTTTCGTTTGTTCAAGAATCAGTTTATACTTACCGAAAAAGAAAAGCGGATGATCAAGTTAGAAGTATGAGACTATGGTACGAAAAAGAAATACAACGCGTCTTATGGGAGGCAGAAAAAAATAAGCATAAATTATTGGAGGAGTTTAATAACACGGATGCCATATTGTTAGCGGAAGAATATACGGAGGCAATCGAAAAACAACAAAACGGGGTTCAGGAAATTATTAATCAAGAGTATAAGCTCTTTGATGATGAGTTGGTAATAGAATTATATGAGGATAAAGAAAAAATTTGTTGTGTTTATTTTGATTGCTCTCATGAGGATATCCCACACTATGTGCCTATAGCGCATAAATATCATCTTCTTCGACTTATCGCACAAATGTTAATTGCACAAAATTATTTTCCAGGGTACAAGATACGTGGAAAGATTCAGTATAAAAATCGTAAGCCTAGGATCTTTTCTTTGGAGAAAAAATTTATTTTTGCATTAAATCAGGTCTTAAAAAGTATTAAGCAAAGCTCTGACTGGTATATAGCAAATACATATCGTTGTGTATACTGTCCCTTAAATCAAAAATGCAAATATTTGAGAGAAGAGGCGCGTGAATACATTGAACGAGTTGCATACAAGTAAAAAGGAATTGGAAAATTTAATGAATCGAGTTAACAGTGCCTGTAATTACATAGGTTATTTAAAGGAGAGTTCTTCCTATGTAACCCCTGAGGATTTATATAATTATATTCAAAGAATAGTTGCTTTTGTAAATGAGGATTTGTTAGTAATGGAATTGTTGCAAAGTAAGCAACAGATGCGAGGTGCTTTGTTTGATGTTCAATCAATGGTAGAAACGTGTGTATTGTTCAGCTATAAATTTCATTTTCCATATGAGGATGATGATAAAGTAATTTTTCTGTTTCTCTTATTGAAGTATATAATCGCTGCTTATAAACGTTTCACTACCATATTTGATGCTATTTATGCATATTGTGATAAGGACGTGCTATTAGACCCACGTTATCAAAAACATTCAAAAGTTAAAGATGAAATTATCCGTAAATCCTCAACGCGAAATTTTATACTTGAAGTGATTTTGCCTTTCTTAAGTATTGTGGAATTGTATTTATTGAATTTAAAAATGGCTATAGAGAATAAAAAGCCTGCTGGTATTTCAATAAATGTACATGGAAGTATTGGAAATAATGTTCTGATTGGTGATTTTAGTAATAATCAGGGAGATATTAATAGCGATCTTGTTATTAACCCAGAGCTCGCATTAAGTAAGGATGAACTGGACGATATGGAAAGTATAAATGAGTATGACACAATTACCTATGAGTAATATATGGAATATAAAATAATTAAACTCACATGAATATGTGACGATCCATAATTGATCCCCTGAAAGCCTGCTTCATGAGCCGTCCACAAGGATGGCTTTTTCTATTTAGGAACAAAAGATGCATTGATAGATTATGCTTCGTTTGGAGTTTTTATTTTCTGCGGGCGTAGATGAATTATCCAGACTTATCCTTGTTCCATCATAATATAATAGAAAATTCTGTCATCTACGACTGGTCTTCGCAGTTCATCACGAAAATCATCGGCTTTGGATAAGTGTATGCCCGTTTCCGTTTAATCATCATGTGAAATGTTCTCCTTCTTATCCCTTCTTTTATGACAAACTGTGATTGTGCGATAAGCGGGAGCAAATGCATTTGCCTGATGGAATGAGGCAAATTTTGAATAGTGAGCGATATCGCTGCGAAAAATATTCACGAATATCCAAGTTGTCAACTGCAGGTTGATGGAGGTGTAATTAATGAATCTTACCAGGCTTTGGGTAAGTTTGGCACTTGTATTCATCATTTCATTCGCCATTCTCGGGTATTACGGTGGAGAGATTTATCATACAATGCCTCCTATTCCCAAACGAGTGATGACCAGTGCTGGTAACGTGCTGTTTACTGAAAAAGAGATTAAGGACGGTCAAAACGTTTGGCAGTCTATGGGCGGACAGGAAGTTGGAACAGTCTGGGGGCATGGAGCATATGTGGCGCCGGACTGGACTGCTGACTGGTTGCATCGGGAATCCATGTGGATTCTCAACAGATATGCGTTGAATCAATATGGAAAAGCCTACAACGCGCTGGATGATGAAAAAAGAGCGATGCTCAGGACTAGATTGAAAAAAGAAATGAGAACCAACACTTATCATCCGAACACTGGAGACTTGGTGATCTCCCCCATACGGGCGCAGGCAATTGCAGCCACGAGCAAACATTACACTGCCTTATTTGGCAACGATCCAAAACTGGATCATTTGCGTGACGACTACGCCATACCCCGCGGAACAATCAAAGATCCACAGCGGATGAAAGCCCTTAACGCCTTTTTCTTCTGGGCGGCTTGGGCTTGTGCAACCAATCGTCCGGGCAGCAACATTACTTACACGAATAACTGGCCCCATGAACCTTTAATCGGGAATGTGGCAACCGGATCGATGGTGATCTGGTCTGTGGTCAGCTTTGTTCTGCTGCTGGCCGGCATAGGCGCACTGGCTTGGTATTATGCCAAACAAAAACACGTCGAATTGGAAGAGACCTTTCCTGAAAAGGACCCATTGCTCGCCTTGTCGCCGACTCCTTCGATGAAATCAATAGTCAAGTATTTTTGGTTGGTCGCTGTTTTGATGGTCGTTCAGGTTGGCCTTGGAGCGATCACTGCCCATTATCAGGTGGAAGGAGCGGGTTTCTACGGAATTCCGATTGCAAAATGGATCCCTTACTCCTTAACGCGTACGTGGCACACCCAATTGGCGATTTTTTGGATTGCAACTGCTTGGATTGCAACCGGATTGTTTGTGGCTCCGGCAGTCTCCGGTCGTGAACCAAAATACCAACGTTTTTTTGTAAACTTTCTTTTTGTAAGTTTGTTGATTATTGTTGTCGGTTCAATGGTCGGACAGTGGTTTGCAATACGGCAACGTCTTGGATTGAATACAAACTTCTGGTTTGGACATCAGGGGTATGAATATACGGACCTCGGACGATTCTGGCAATTGTTCCTGGCCGTCGGACTTTTCCTCTGGTTGTTCCTGATGGCACGCGGGATTTGGCCTGCGCTGAGAAAGAAAAAAGACGACAGGCATCTGCTCATTCTGTTTTTGATTGCCTCCACCGCGATTCCTGTGTTTTATGTTCCGGCACTGATGTGGGGACAGCATACTCATTTGGCAATTGCCGAGTACTGGCGTTGGTGGGTGGTGCATCTGTGGGTAGAAGGGTTTTTTGAAGTATTTGCAACTGTGGTGATCGCCTTTCTGTTCACACGTATGGGATTGTTGCGAGTCTCAACGGCCACCGCTTCCGTTCTTTTTTCGACGATTATCTTTTTATTCGGTGGAATCATCGGCACGTTCCACCATTTATATTTCAGCGGAACGCCTATCGGAGTTTTGGCTTTCGGGGCCACTTTCAGTGCACTTGAGGTAGTTCCGTTGGTATTGATTGGTTTTGAGGCATATGAGAATTTGACCCTTTCCCGTGCCCGTCCCTGGGTAGCGGCATACAAGTGGCCGATTTACTACTTTGTGGCCGTTGCTTTTTGGAACCTTGTGGGCGCCGGATTATTCGGATTTTTTATCAATCCTCCGATTGCACTTTACTTTATGCAAGGACTCAACACCACACCCGTGCACGGACATACGGCACTGTTCGGGGTGTACGGCATGTTGGGAATAGGGCTTATGCTGTTTTGTTTGCGGGGATTGACCAAACAACGCGTGTGGAAAACAAAGGCTCTCGCTTTCTCGTTCTGGGCGATCAATATCGGGCTGGCATTGATGGTTCTGCTGAGTCTGATCCCGATCGGCTTGATGCAGACATTGGCAAGCGTGGAACACGGCACGTGGTATGCCCGTTCGGCCGAATTCATGTCACGGGGCATCATTCACAAGTTCGTATGGCTTCGGATAATCGGGGACACCGTATTTACGATTGGTGTGCTGGTACTCGGCTGGTTTATTCTCGGGTTAAAAACCGGGTGGTCTCTTACCGGTGAACAACTGCACTTTGGCAAGAAAAACGAGATTGATGCAAAATAGCCATTTGCACATGTTACAGCCGGTGCATAATTCGCTCTCCCGCATATTCGGTGAAGGTATCCCCAATCCGAAGTGCGAGAGAGCCTTTTCATTCCGGCGGTTGATTTCTTTATCTGTAAAACCGGGGAACGACTGTACATGCAAAAGTTTACATGCACTTACAGCGGTCGTAGCCAAAATCAACAACGATCCATAATTCCCTAAGTGAAATAGTTGGCTCAATACCTTGGAAAAACTAAATAACAAATGCCATTTATACGTTACAAATAGTTGTACTTCCCAAATAATGAAACCTGTGATGAAAGCATGAAAAAGCGTTTTACGGATGGGATAAAAAACAGCGAATATCGCCCCTCTCAACAACGTCATCTGCCACTATATAGATTCCCAACCCATATTACGCAGCCGGCGAGTAGAAAAATGAAAGAAGATTTGCTCCAGTCCATTTTTATTTACCCCATTCATCACACGGTTTCCATCTCTGTACTTTCCTTCTTGTTAACCTGAAAACGACGGACAAAGGGAAACAGAAACACAATAACTGCCGAGATCATTTCCAGCAAACCTGCATACAAAAAGATTGATTGCGGTCCGGTCCATTTCATTGCCCAACCTGCCAAAGCTTGAGAAATAGGCTGAGAACCGGTCATTACCAATATCATCACGCTTAAAACGCGTCCAAACATTTTTCTGGGAATAATTGAATGGTTGACGCTCGGCGCAACCACGTTAACCGCTGTTTCCTGGAAACCGATCAGCATAAAGAGAAAGATCACAAGCCAAAAATGATCCACAAAACTTACCAAAAGTAAAATTACTCCTTGAAAAAAACAGGTGTACAACGTCATAACCGGTCGGGGATTGGTAATCATGATGACGGAAAAGAGCAACGCGCCAATAAAGCCACCAATACCGATCGCCGTAGTCATCCATCCGAACCCTAACACACCAAAACCCAAATTCTTCGCGAGAAAAGGAATGCTAACATTGATTGTACTCACGGCGGCATTGGCAAAAAGCGCAAAAACCGCCATGGTAAAAATAATGGGAGTCGTTATAAAGTATCGAATTCCTTCTACAAAACTAGACCATAGTTTTTCTTTCGGTTCTTTGTCTTTCTCCTGTACCTCCCGAAACCTTGTCCCCATCAACAGAAGCCCGGGTATAATAAAAGCAACTCCGTTTAATGCAATAGCCGAAACACCTCCTGTGAATTTGACAAACCATGCGCCAATGGCGGGACCTATCACAGCGGATATTTGTGTTGCAATGGTCAGAACGCTAAGAGATTGACTGTAGTATTTTTTTTCTACGATCTGAATCCGGCAAGTAATGGCGGCCGGTTCTGAAAGGGCATCCACCATGCCGAAGACAATACCCATTATGTAAAATACCCAAAGGGGGGGAGAACCTTGAAGTCTAATCAGAACGAAGAGAAACATGATTCCCCCTCTGATCCAATCCGACGCGATCAACAAGTTCTTGGCCTTGAATCGGTCGACAATCACACCACTGAACAGGATGAATATCAATTTGGACATACCCAACAAAAAGAGATAGGTACCCACCACCGCGGAAGATCCAGTGGATTCAACGAGCATCCAAGTCAACACGATAGTAAAAATGGCCCCACCGAGTGAGGACACCCAAATGGAACTTAAATAAAACAGAAAATTAATGTTTCTGAATATACTCCAATCAATATTCATTTTATACCCCTCCCTTCATCTGTAGTGATTCGGTAATAACCGCTGAAAAAATTCAGCCAAATTCAACGGAGCTTTCTTCCTGAATTTGCCGATAAAATGCAGACTATCCTTAAGGAGGCAACCTTTTTCCGTTGTCACAAAAAAAGTGAGCCGAAGCCCACTCAATCCGGTGCTAACGAAACACGATGGTTTTGTTTCCGTGCACCAGGACTTGATCATTTAAATGCCATTGCACTGCCCGGGCCAGTACCATTCGTTCCACGTCTCTGCCGATTCGTTTTAAATCTTCAACTTGATGTCGATGGTCAACCCGCTGTACATCCTGTTCGATGATGGGGCCTTGATCCAGTTCCTCCGTGACATAATGAGCGGTGGCTCCGATGATTTTAACTCCCCGGTCATAAGCCTGGTGATACGGCTTCCCTCCTGCAAAAGCGGGGAGGAAAGAGTGATGGATGTTAATGATTTGATTTTGGTAGCGGTCGATGATGTCCGGGGGAATGATCTGCATATAACGGGCGAGAACAATGGTGTCGATTCGCCCTTTTTCCAACAGTTCCAGATGAATGCGGGTGGCATGGTCACGGTTTTCTTTGCTGAACGGGACATGGTAATACGGGATTCCGAACGGTGCGACAATCGCTTCCATGTTCGGGTGATTGCTGATCACCATGGCAATGTCCGCGTATAATTCGCCGATGCTCCAGCGCCAGAGGATTTCGCGCAAACAGTGATCTTCTTTGGAAACGAACACGGCCATTTTTTGTTTTTTGGCGGCAGGGGTGATTCGCCAGTTCATGTCAAACGAATTGGCAATTGGCGAAAATCGTTCGCGCAAGGTTTCGATTTGCCGTGTCAAATTCGGCAACTGGAACTCGACACGCATGAAAAAGAACCCGCCTTCGGGATCAGTGGTGTATTGATGCGAATCGACAATATTGGCCCCTTGTTCATGTAAAAAACGTGATACGGCAGCAATGATGCCGGGGCGGTCGGAACAGGAGATTAAAAGCCTTCCCAGTTTTTCTCTGGATGGATGTGTTTCTGTGACTGCGTGCATGTAACGTGACTCCTTCAAGATTCATTTATGTACCGGAGGGATGAATAATGGCTCAGTAATGTTTTAGGCGGTATTGTACTATATATTTCCTTTTGTGTCGAGAAGATCTTTCATTTCCCTGAAGGAAGCCGGTCGCTTCTCAGACGACGGAATTCCGATCAAGAGAGGACAGATGATGGGAGCCTTGTTCCCGGAATAACTGAGCCAATCTTTTTCTCCCGACGGCACCCTTTTCCAAAATGTATTGCAGTTCTTGTGACGTGAGTATTTTGATGCTTACCAAGCGAATGTCACCGGCCGGTCCCGTTATACTGGTCGGGATTTGCTCAGACTCAAGCCCGAGCAGGATGCCCACGCGCCCTTCCTCATCTCTGAAAGGCTCCGGCACATCGATATGTGAAAACTCCATCGAAAGAGTGCCATACTCCTCCAACAACGCTTTTACGCCCCCATGGTTGGCGAAGTTTTGCGCGACTTCATATACAAGCTGAAATTGCCATGTTTTTTTAAGATCGGCGATATTCTTTCGCAAGGCGGGATCATCCGATTCAAGGTAACACTCCAGCGAAAATCCCTGGTTTGGCTCTTCCATGTCATCAAACGGATCAGACAAACCGTCACTGGCCAAAATCACGGTATCAGGAGTTTCGATTTTCACAAAAGCTTGTCTCAACGCAGGCCATGCGGGACCTCCCAAAAAAGCCGGGTTCACGATATGTGTCAACACATCCGGATCCAACGTTCCGATCTTTTCCCAAAAGTGATATCGGGTTTTAATGGTTTGATCGAACAGATTTGTATTGATGGTGCATTTCCCCCCCTAAAAGAAGCATTGAGTCGAGAGCGGGATCGTATTTAAGATGGCTTTCTGTTGCGAGATCGGTCATGAAAAGGAGACTTCCTGCCATATCAGTGGAAGTCCCTCTTTCTTTTCATCTATTCGCAGGCAATCCCGTCTCCGTCCCGGTCAAGTTTTTTTGCGTATCCGGGCTCTCCTTCATATATTGGTGCGGCCCCTGCTGCACGCGCAGCGGAACAGTTTGGATAATAGACTGAGGAAGAACTTTTCTTCGTTGCAGTCGGGTGATTGTCTGAAGCGGAAGAGCTATGCAGGGAAGTTTGCTGTTTTTTCTCCTCAGATGCTTTTGCTTCGTTTTCCTTTTGGGTTATTTCCGCTTGCAGTTTCTTTTTTTCTTCCTCGCAAGATTTCAGTTTCGCTTCTAGATCCTGCTTATTCTTTTGCAATGCAGAAATTTGTTGTTGCTGTTGTTTTAGTTGTTCATTCGTTTTTTTCAATTGTTGTTTCGTACTCTCCAATTCGGCTTCAATCTGAGCTTTGGCAGGGTCTTGATCTGCTTTTGTCTGTGTGGGGGAAAGTGGCGATCAGGATGAAACAGAGAAACACCAGGGCGACATTCCACAACCGTTTTCCAAGGCTGAATTTTTTGTACGCGATTTTCTTATGCAGGCGTGTTGGATATACGATCCCCACAATTGCAAAAAGCAAAAGCAGACAGAGTAGAAAGATGACCAGGAACATAAGGCAGAGGTGTCCTCCTTCATCTGCAATGAAATTGATACTGAGGAAATCCGTTGTCACCAATGTAGAGGGAGACGATTATTAGGATACATACCTTATTTTAATAATAATAGTCAAAAATAGAATAGCATTATTTTTTACATAAAACAATCTTATTGGAAAAATTACGAATAAAAACGTTAACCCCTGAGGAAAGGGATTTTGTGAAAAATTTTCGGGAAGGGAAATAAAATATTTCGATTTCACTAAATAAATTTTATAATGAGGAAAGATCTATTAAATTACCAGTTACAGTCGATTATACAAAAATATTTTATTAAAGGGGGTAGACCATGGGGAAAGAACAAGATGTCTTGCGTTATTATTTTCGCTGTTTTCGCGACGACGGTTTATCCAGCAAATTGGGGGAAGGGGTGAATCTGAGCTATCAGGAGATGGAAAGGGGGATTGTATCGGAAGAATTCCTCCGGCGTTTGCTCAAATCCGGGAAATTGGAGGAAGGAGAGATTGAATACCATGTTTGTCCGGTTGTGCTGATGCATGAGAAGGATAAGTTTCAGACTGTTGCGCCCCTTTATATACCAGCCTGCATCAAGGATGGACGTTTCTTCCCCATTCCCCATCGCCCGCCCTATATTTCCCGCGAATATCTCTCCCCGTCTTCGGAAGACAAGGTTGCGGTGGGATCGGTGGAAAAGATGGATCGTTATGTGATGAAACATCCTTATATGGCCCAGGATCATTGGGAAGAAGCCTGGCACTATGCCGAAGAGATGTTTCGAGCAGTAACGGGAAGCACAATGCGAACATTCGCGATTAAAGGGTATGCGCGCAGTGAAACGGGCCGGGTAATCCCGCTCCCGGAAAAACCGCAGGGCAGTGCAATTGAGAGTGCGTATCAAGAGCTGCTGTCGCAAGATCGCCTTCCTGTATTGCTGAAGGAATATCTCTCATTGGAAGATCGGGAAAAAGTGCCGTTGTTATCTGCAGAAGCGGGGGCGGACAAACATTTGGGACAGATGAACGGAGTTTTTCCCCTGTCGGATGGGCAACGGGAGTCGTTACACCATTTGTTCTCCATTGAAAACGGAGAGATTTTGGCTGTCAATGGTCCGCCGGGAACGGGAAAGACGACGCTGATCCAGAACGTGGTGGCCTCTTTGTGGGTGGAAGCCGCGCTTCAGGAGAAAGAGCCTCCGATTATCGTGGCCGCTTCGACCAACAATCAGGCGGTTACCAATATTCTCGAGTCGTTTGCCAAAGAGGGGATGTTGTCGGAAAGTCACTCTTCCGAATGGATGGAGAAGATCAAGAAGTTACGCGGAAGGTGGCTTCCGGACGTAAAAAGTTATGGTATTTATTTTCCCAGCTCGGATAAAGCCAAAAAGTTGCAGGAAAAAGGCCATGACTATCAAATCGTAAGGTTCAATGGCGAGAATTTCATGGAGGGCCTGGAGGAGCGGTGGAAATTTCATGAATTGAAAAATAAGTTTATCGAGCGCTATCAGCAATTTGCCAAGCGTTCTGCTCACTCTATCAAAGAAATAAGGGCGCATTTGCATGAGGAGCTGAAGAAAACCCATCAGGCGATTCTGGACGGCATGGAGCTGGCCCGGAAGCTGGAAGACGGACGGAAACAGTTGCACGCGGAATTTGAAGGCTCCTTGGAGACACTTCAGAAACGGGAACAGGAATGGAAAGAGCTGCTGGAAGAGAAAGACCGTTTGCTGGATCAAACTGAAGCGCTAAAACAGGCCTGGAGGGCATTCCGGCGTAAAGAGCCGTTGATCTGGAAGATTCTTTCGCTTTTCACTTCAGTGGAAGAAAAGCGGGAAGGGCGTAATCGGGAATTTATTGCGCAATGGAGGGAAAAGGCACCATTTGTGTTTTCTTCTTTCTCTACTTCGTCGATCGAGCAGTCGATTGTTCATTATCACGACGAAGTGCGAAAAGACTGGGAAGAGACGAGTGCCTGTTTGCAAAAGGCAAAGGCCCTTCTTCATACGTTAAACGAGGGGAAAAAAGAGTTCAATCGGTGGTTGGGGGCGTTTGGCAGAACTGGAACAGACGATTTGCCGGATCTGGGGTCTGTATTGCGTGAGTTGGATCGGACGTTGCGTTATGAAGCTTTTCTGTTGGCGACTCATTATTGGGAAGCAAGATGGCTGGAAGAGGTGGAAGGACTGCCCCGGCTGGAGCAGATAAGGGAAAAACGCCCAACGCCTAAAGAACGCCGAATCGAATTGTACCATCGCTATGCCAAACTGGCGCCCTGTTTTGTCTCAACCTTACATATGTTGCCGCAAATCATGAGCGTGTGGCAAAAAGATCCGCTTGCGTATGAGAAGAATAAGGGGAAAACCGAATACTTGTTTGAAGTGATCGATCTTTTGATCATCGATGAAGCGGGACAAGTGGCTCCGCAAATTGCGGCCCCTTCGTTTGCGTTAGCCAGAAAAGCGCTGGTGGTTGGGGACACTCTCCAAATTGAGCCTGTGGTTTCATTGCCATCCGCCGTTGATGTCGGGAATTTGCTCGGGTTCAAGGTGATGAAGGATCTCTCGCAACTGGAGGACATGGAAGCGAAGGGAATCACTGCTGCAAAGGGAAATGTGATGAAAATCGCCCAACGCCGCAGCAAATATCAGAAGAACGAACTGGCGGGCGGGATGTTTTTGGCCGAACATCGCCGCTGTGTGCCGGAGATCATCGGGTTTTGCAATTCTCTCGCTTATGATAACAACCTGATTGCGGCCCGTCCAAATGAACATAAGTACGATTTCCTGCCGCATATGGGCTATGCCGATATCGAGGGGCAGGCCGAAGCGGACGGCACGAGCAAATTTAACGTCATGGAAGCGGAAGCGATTGCTTCCTGGCTGAAACGGAACAAAGAAAAGATCCTTGATCGGGCCAATCGGAAGGCTGGTTCGAAAAGAGAGCTGGGGGAAATTGTGGGGATTGTGACCCCGTTCCGATACCAGTCGACGTTGATTAAAGCGTTTTTGAGTGAATGCGGAATTGAGGGGATTACGGTTGGAACATTGCATGCCCTGCAGGGAGCAGAAAGGGATATCATCCTTTTTTCGGCGGTGGATACTTCGGCCAAGGGAAAAGCTTTTTATGACCGGAAACCCAATATGCTAAACGTAGCTGTTTCCAGGGCGAAAGACAGCTTTATCGTTTTTGCCAACTGGAAAAAGTTTGGCCGGGTGAATCACCTTCCTTCGGGGATTTTGCGGTCGTTTATTCCGGAAGAAAATAAGGTCTATGAACAAAAAGACGAAAAACCGGTTGAGCAATTGCTGCGTCAGATGGCAAACCGGAACAGCCATCGTTCTGAGAAATGGAATAAAGGGGAACACAAGATTATCCAGCAGATCATTCATATCCATGAAAACCGGGGACAAGTGATTATCAACAAGGATCAAAGCAAAGTGGAAGTGGTCCAAAATCAATCCGGTTCTTGACGGGAGGAAACTTATGATGGGGAAAGACGGAATTCACATTGATCAAAATCATGGACAACTGATTATCAACAAAGGCGGGAAAAACTCGATTGTCCAAAACAATTACCTGCAACACCAGCGAAATGAATGGGACGTGTTAGAGCGGAAACTGCGGCAACTGATTGAAACGCTGGAAAAGACCGATGAGTTAAATGAAGATAAGAAGGTTGAGTATCTGGCAACGTTATATGGTCCGCAAAAAATGGTGGAAGCAGGAAAATGCACGAAAGGCATACTTGAGCATCTCAATCAGAAGCTGAATGAGATGAGCGGGATAATCGCGGCCGGCGGGACCTTGGGAGGAATGATCAGCGCCGTGATGCAAACGGTGGATACGTTATTGAAATAGGACGTTTCAGACCGATCGGATGCAAAAACGATCGGTCTTTTTGCATCCGCCTTATATTTTTAACCTAAAGGCAATGAGAGTTGTTCGTACGTTTCAGCCGATGCCCGTACAAAATTGGAAAAACCGACTCCGACCAAGCGGACGCCGGGGGTGTAGTCAAATGCCACGAGCAGTTCTTCCAGGATTTCCGACCAGTCGGGGGCAGGCTGGGCCGTTGTTTGCTGTTTGGAACGCAGGGTGAAGTCAGCATACTTGATTTTCAGGGTGAGCGTTTGCGGGGTGATGCCGGAACCGTTGAGATCGAGCTGCACTTTCGTCAACAGTTCCCGGGCGATCCGGGCGATGGCCTCCTTGTCGAACAGATCTTCAGGCAGTGTGATCTCCCGGCTGTGAGACTTGCGTGGGCGGTTGGGGGAGATCTCGCGATCATCCTTTCCTCTGGCCCGGTCGTACAAAGCATAGCCAAACCTGCCGAACATCCGGACCACCTCATCCAGGGACAAACGCCAAAAATCGGAGATGGTCGTCACCCCGATGTTTATCAGCCGTTCCTGCGATTTTTTTCCGATGCCGTTAAGGGCGCCGACCGGCAGATCCTTTAATATGGCCAATGCCTGCTCCGGCCGTATGATCACAAATGCATCCGGCTTTTTTAAATCACTGGCAATCTTGGCCATCGACTTGTTGTAGGAAAGGCCGATGCTGCAAGTGAGTCCCGTCTCCGCCTGAATCCGCCGCTTGATTTCACGGGCGACGGGAACCGCGTTTTCATAATGGGAGAGATCGAGGTAAGCTTCATCCAATCCCACTGTTTCAAAACAGTCGCTGTAAGCGGTATAGATGTGACGGACTTCCGCCGATTTTTCTCTGTATCGCTCAAATCTCGCCGGCAAAAAAATGCCGTCCGGGCACCGCTTGCGGGCCATGGCGGTTGGCATGGCTGACCGGATTCCATATGCCCGTGCTTCATAACTGCAGGTGGCCACGACGCCGCGTTTTCCCCTGCCGCCGACAATGACCGGTTTTCCCCGCAACGCCGGGTCATCCAGTTGTTCCACGCTGGCGAAAAACGCATCGAGATCCAGATGTAAAATCTTTTTCATCGTTGGCTCACCTTTCATGCAAACATACATTCTTATCTCTATTATCGGCAGAATCAGTGGGGAATTCAACTAAAATCTCTGTTACAATGTGTATTGATTGGCAAAAATCGATTTTGATTCAGAAGGGGTAGACACGTTGCAAGCGATCTTGCTTTTTCTGTTGGCTGGTTTGTTTGAAATCGGTGGAGGGTATCTGGTCTGGCTGTGGTTGAGAGAGGGCAAACCTCTTTATTGGGGTATTTTTGGCGGGATTGTTTTGGCGTTGTACGGAGTCGTGGCCACTTTGCAGTCGTTTCCTTCCTTTGGGAGAGTGTATGCCGCTTACGGCGGGGTTTTTATTGTTCTTTCTGTTTTATGGGGCTGGGTGATCGACAAGAAAACACCCGATCTTTACGATTGGATTGGTGCCGTTATTTGTTTATTCGGTGCGGCCATCATGTTGTGGGGGCCGCGAAATTGAATCCGGCGAAGTAATCGGCTGAAAAGACAAGTAATCACCCCCTCTCCATGACTGAATTCGGGCCATGCCGGCTGCTGGGGAGAAATAACAAAGAATCAAAACAATGGAATCCAATTGCCGAAAAAAATTTGGGTTGCTTCAATATTCGAGTTTGTACTGTGAGTACGGCAAAAATTCAATGATGGCGTAAACCGGTTCAAGTTCGGGCTGAAATGAACTAAGTCCGGCAATGACCGGAAACGGCATCACAAGGCTTCCGTCAGGAATTCGATTTGGCTATGATTTCGACCCCCACATCGATCATTTTTTCGGTACCCATAA
Organism: Thermoactinomyces sp. CICC 10521; assembly: GCF_016055135.1. Lineage (NCBI taxonomy): Bacteria > Bacillati > Bacillota > Bacilli > Caryophanales > Thermoactinomycetaceae > Thermoactinomyces > Thermoactinomyces sp. CICC 10521. Next base: position 27,120 of record NZ_JAECVZ010000025.1, read on the forward strand.
AGTTCAGGAGGATTTTCGCTCTTTTTTTGCGTTTATCCACTTTTTTGATTATCCCTTCCATCCCCTTCAGCGGCCCTGATTGAACGAAGACTCTCGAGTTTTCCACATAAATTTTCGAATAATCGACGACTTCATCATTGCCGATCAGCTTCAGGATCGGGGAAATTTCCTCTTCATCAATCGTTGAATAATAGGCCTCGTCGTCTTTTGAATGATGCGTTCTGTTACCCAGGATGCGATAACATTTGGGGATTTTTTTGATTTTGTAAAAAAGATCTGCGTTCATTTTGGTTTTAATGAGCACATAACCAGGAAACATTTTTTTGAGAACGTGATAAATTTTGCCCAGCTTTTTTTCGGGGACCCTTCTCTTGGGGACAAACGCAGAAAGCGTAGATTCATCAAAATGCAGGTGAAGCAGCTTTTTCACAGTTTCCTCTTGACCGGTTTCTACAAAAAGTGCATACCAGTTCATTCAGTAATCCTCCCGGAGTGAAATTGTTTTTGCACTGGAATTTGCAACTTTCAGTTTCAACCAAATCACAGACGGGGAAAGATAAAGCTGGGAACAAGGAAAGTGGCAATCAGTCAAACGACGTTGGAACGGAACAAGACTAGGAAATAAAGCGGGCCCTTGCCATCCGGCCCTTTATACATAATAATCATAAGAGATTGACAAATAATAGATTTATGAATAGTATGATAGTATCATATCTGAAAATAATTTGAAAGTATTTAAGTGTTAAAAGTTACTTCAGGAAATGGATTTACCTCCTTATGCACCTGAGAGAATTCAATCGTTGTTTCGGCACGTTGGAGGATCTTGGGGAACATACGAAACGGTTATGGTAGTGTGTATGCATACAGACGAACGGGGAGAAGTGTGTCTTCAGGCACTTTTATGGCTTGACGAATTAAAATCCGACAGGTGATGGGAGAGGAGCGGAGGGATGATGATCGCAGACAAAGGGGAAAAAGGCCGGCGGGGAGTCTGAAACCATGATGGCAAGTGATTTGCCGGAAACATGGACGGCGGAGTTAATTTTAAAAGGAATGGATAGAAATTATATGGCCGGTCTGTGCCTGTGTTATTCCCGTCGGATGATGGCATATATGCAGACGGTGAAATTCCTCCAAGCAAAAGAAAGGGAATATTTTGACACCCTTCAGTTTGAACGGAGAATCAAAAGCTATCTCGCCGGGAGATATGCAGGAAAAAGAGCGGTTTCGTTCCTGATTGGAGAAGAAAAGCCGGAACGGGTTTTAATTGAACATGGAATTTTTCATCAGCCAGTCGCCGTTTATCCGGGTTCGTCGAAGGTTCAAGTGAGCATCACCCATTGTGACGATCTCGGAGCGGCGATTGCTTTTCCGGAAGCAGTGCCGATGGGGATTGATATAGAGAGAATTTGCCCTGAGAAAAAAGATGTACTGGAAAGGCAATTGACTGTCAGGGAACAGGACCTCGCCAAATCGATTCCGTTTGCTTATGAAACGGCCCTCACTCTTTTCTGGACTGTGAAAGAAAGTATGTCGAAAGTGTTGAAGACGGGGCTGACCTCTTCTGTTGGAATTTTTTTAATAGAAAAAACAGAAATCAACGATCGTGTGATTGTCAGCCATTTTGTCCATTTTCCGCAGTATTGCGCGGCTTCTTTCATTTTTGAGCCTTATATTTGTTCCATCGCTTATCCGAAGAGAGCCGTATGGGAGACCGGAATGGTCAGGGATCTGCTGGACGATCTTTCCGGTTTGTTAAAGGGAGGGAGAGTGTAAAGCACTAGAGTGTCGGGGGAGGATGGAATGCGGAATTACATAGGAGTTTGAAAAGAAATCCGGTGCTCGTTGCCTCTGGATCAAGCAAAGGGGAGGAAAATGGAATGACCGTTTATGTATTTCCCGGACAGGGAGCCCAGAGCAAAGGAATGGGAGGAACATTATTTGATGAATTCCCCGAATTGACGAAGGTGGCGGATGAGATTCTGGGATACTCCATTAAAGAATTGTGTCTGGAAGATTCGGAAGGAAAATTGGGCTTTACCGAGTTTACGCAGCCGGCGTTGTTTACAGTCAATGCCCTTCATTATTTGAAAAAGATGAAGGAGACCGGCGGGAAACCCGATTATGTGGCCGGACACAGTCTGGGGGAATACAATGCGCTGTTTGCCGCGGGTGTATTTGATTTTGAGACCGGTTTGACATTGGTGAAAAAAAGAGGGGAGTTGATGGGCCGTTGTACGGGAGGCGGCATGGCGGCGGTCATCGGCCTGAAAGAGGCGGAGATTGCGGAAGTTTTGTCGGGGAACGGCTTGGACCGCCTGGATATTGCCAATCTCAATTCACCGACCCAGATTGTCATTTCCGGCCCGACCAAGGAGCTTAAACGGGCGCAGGCGATTTTCGGGCAAATGGAAAAGGTGCGGATGTTTGTCCCCTTAAAAACGAGTGGCGCTTTTCATTCGCGGTATATGAAGGAGATCAAAGCGGAGTTTGCCTCCTTTTTAAACGGCTTTACGCTGTTTGCACCGGCCATTCCCGTCATTTCCAATGTGAGTGCAAGGCCCTATGGTGCGGACATAAAGCAAAAGCTGATCGAGCAAATTGACCATCCTGTCAGATGGACGGAAAGCATTCAATATTTGATGGGAGCAGGAGAAACGGACTTTGAGGAAGTGGGGCCGGGCAATGTGCTCAAAGGCTTGATTCGGCGCATTCAAAGAGAAGCGGAGCCTTTGAAAGTGGAGGAAAAAGAGCAAACGGTTGCCGGGGAGCTTTTGCCAGTCCCCGCAAAAAGCGCGGCAGCGGCAGATGAACCGGCTTCGTTCCGCATCACGGCCTCATCTTTGGGAAGCGCTTCGTTTAAGCGGGATTACAACCTGAAATACGCTTATCTCACCGGCGGCATGTATCGGGGGATCGCCTCGAAGGAATTGGTCGTGAGAGTGGGCAAGGCGGGAATGATGGGATTCTTCGGCAGCGGGGGATTGCAGCTGAATGAAATCGAAGAGGCGATTCTGGCGATCCAGAGAGAACTGAACAAGGGAGAGGCCTACGGATTCAATCTCGTTCACCAGCTGGCCGACCCGGCAAAGGAAGAAGCGATCGTCCAATTGTTTTTAAGGCACAATGTGCCTGTGATCGAAGCTTCCGCCTTTCTCAGCATCACGCCCGCACTTGTTCTCTATCGCGCCAAGGGTGTTACGAGGGCCGTTGATGGCTCCGTGAAGTGCCAAAATAAAATCATTGCCAAAGTTTCGCGCCCGGAAGTGGCGGAAGCGTTTTTAAGTCCGGCCCCGGAACGCATCGTTGACAAGTTGCTCAGCGAAGGAAAAATCACCCGGCAGGAAGCGGATATGCTGAAACAAGTGCCGATGGCCGATGATTTGACCGTTGAAGCCGATTCCGGCGGGCATACTGATGGCGGCGCGGCTTATGCTCTGCTGCCGGCCATTTTGAAATTGCGGGACCGCCTTGTGGCCAAGTATGGGTATGCCAAGGAGATTCGCGTAGGAGCAGCCGGAGGGATCGGTTCGCCTGAAGCTGCGGCTGCCGCGTTTACGATGGGGGCGGACTATATCCTGACAGGTTCGATCAATCAATGTACGGTGGAAGCGAAGACAAGCCATGCAGTGAAAGATCTGTTGGAGAAAATGAATGTGCAGGATACGGAATATGCTCCGGCCGGGGATCTGTTTGAATTGGGCGCCAAGATTCAGGTTTTGAAAAAAGGGGTGTTTTTTCCCGCACGCGCCAATAAATTGTTTGATTTGTACCGGCACCATGACTCGTGGGATGAGATCGATGCCCAGGTGCGCAAGCAAATTGAGGAAAAATATTTCAAGCGCACTTTTGAGGAAGTTTATGAAATTGTAAAAGGCCATTATTCTCCCGGGGAATTGCAAAAGGCAGAGATGAACCCCAAGCAAAAGATGGCCATGATTTTCAAATGGTATTTTCACTACAGCAATCAGCTCGCTCTCAACGGCAGTGAAGAATCCAGAGTCGATTACCAAATCCATTGCGGTCCTGCGCTGGGATCGTTTAATCAGTGGGTCAAAGGCACACCGCTGGAAAATTGGCGAAACCGGCATGTGGATGAAATCGGCATCCGTCTGCTGGACGAAACCGCCCGGGTTTTAACCGAACGATTCGGTAGGCTTTTTTCCGCTTCTGCCGTGCAGGAGGCGCTGATCTGAAGCATTTACCCGGATGTGTGTTGGACAAATACCGGATTGGATGGAGGGGTTTTGGAAAACGAGGGGTTTTTGCCTGCTGATCCAAAGGCCGGCAAGAGCCCGGTACATAAAAATTTCCTCCAATATCTTTGCAATGTCATGAAATCTGCGATCTTTAATTGACCTTTTGCCCAAGGGGGAAGAAAGATGAAAAGAGAGGATATTTTCGCAATCATCACACAACACGCGCGCGAGGTGGTTCCGGAACTGGAGCATCATGCCTTTCGGCCGGATGACCGTTTGGCGGATTTGGGTGCCAACTCCGTGGACCGCGCTGAGATCATTATGCTGACGTTGGAATCGCTCTCTTTGCAGATCCCGCTCGTTGAATTGTCAGAAGCCCGGAACATTGGCGGTTTGGCTGATATTCTCTTTGAAAAACTGAATGGATGATTTATGAACTGTATCCGTTGAGAATGAGTTACAGTTTTTTCATCAATTACAGTTATCTGATCGTCGAGCCTGAGAGCAGGCAGGCGATCGTGATTGATCCGGCATGGGAATTAAATAAGATCACGGAGCAGCTTGAAAGGACAAAAGCGGATCTCCGGGCGATCCTGTTGACTCATTCTCACCATGATCATGTCAATCTGGTTCCCCCCTTGCTGGAGCGGGCCCAACCGGATGTGTTCATGTCCAGGGCGGAGATCGAAGTTTCCGGCTTTCGTTGCCCGCAACTGCACGCACTGGAAGACGGTGACCGGCTTTCTTTGCGGCAGATGGAGTTGCACTGTCTGCTTACGCCCGGACACACGGCCGGCAGCATGTGTTTTTGGCTTGAAGACAGCCTGTTTACCGGTGATACCCTTTTTGCGGAAGGATGTGGCGCCTGCCATTTGCCGGGCGGTTCTGCGGAGGATCTGTATGTCAGCATTCAGAAGCTCAAGGCGGCGATATCCGATCACGTCCGCATTTATCCCGGACATTCCTTCGGCCAGCCGCCGGGACAGACGATGAAACATCTCCGCGAGCATAACATTTATCTGCAATTGAATCGCAAACATTTTATCAGTTTCCGAATGAGAAAAAACCAGAAAGGCCTGTTTGATTTTCGCTAGCATTCCATAGCGGATTTCGTCAGTGTGCGAAGTTTGCCCGGGCATTGATCCCGTCCTGTTTTTTTTGCCTGAAAAACCCGGGCAAAAGATGAAGGAAAAGGAGTTATTTATGAAGCTGGAAGTGATTTGTGAAATCCCCGGGCAGGGTGCAAAAACCGTCCCGCTGTTGTTCGTGCACGGGGCCAATCACGGAGCCTGGTGCTGGAAGGAGCATTTCCTTCCTTTTTTTCGTTCCCGGGGTTTTCCGTCGTATGCGCTCAGTCTGCGGGGGCACGGCCGGAGCGAGGGCCGTGAAAGCCTCGATTCTTTTTCTCTTGACGATTACAAGGATGATGTGTATCGCGTCATGCTTTCCTTAAAACAGAAACCGGTTCTCATCGGTCATTCCATGGGAGGGGCAGTGGTGCAGAAACTGTTGCACCAATATCCGGAGCAGATCGAGGCGGCAGTCTTGCTGTCTTCTGTTCCGCCGGGCGGGATGCTTTGGGATTTTTTGCGTCTGCTGTTTACCCGCACCGGGGAATTTCGCCGACTCTCATTGTTCAACAGGGGCAAAACCGATGTTTTTCCGGTCGATTTGTTTCTGTCTGACAAGGCGACGGAGCAGGAGAAAAAGGCGCTCAACCGGAAGTTGCAACCTGAATCGTTCAAGGCGAGCAGAGAATGTCTGATGCGGGTGGTGCCCAGGAAGACGGTCGCCAAGGTTCCCCTGTTGATCATCGGGTCAGACCGGGATCAAATGATTTCCAAAAAGACGACTTTGTCCCTTGGACGTTTTTATCAGTCGGAACCGGTGATTTTTTCGGATATGGGCCATGATCTGATGCTGGAAGCGGATTGGAGAGAGGTTGCCGAACAAATCCTTGCTTTTTTAAACAGAAACAAGGAGTGAGGAAAGATGGAGCGCAGGCTGGGGACAATTGCACAGATTAAAGAGAGGTTGGTTCAGGAATTTTTGCAAGTGGCCGGTGAACAGGCGGAACCGGTTGATTTGGATAAAAGTTTTATGGAGATGGGCATGAACTCCATCATGGCAGTCGATTTTGTGGAAGCGGTGAATCGCAGCCTGGGAATTGATTTAGGGGTTGAAGTGGTTTTCGATTACAGAGGAATTCCGGAATTGGCCGAGCATATTGCCGACCGTTACATGACGGAAGAAGTGGGATCAGGCCCCGAAATGGCAACCATCGACGAAGAGACCTCATCCGATATTGCCATTATCGGCATTTCCGGGAAATTCGCCGGTTCGGAAAACCTGGAGGAATTTTGGGCCCACCTGAGGGCGGGTGATTGCTGCATAGAGGAAATCCGCCGGCCAGGTTGGACGGAGAAGGATTATTACCATCCCGATCCTGCCCGCAAAAATCGATCTGTGAGTAAATGGGGCGGGCTTCTGAAACAGATCGACCGGTTCGATGCCGCCTTTTTTGATATTTCGCCTGCGGAAGCGGAACGAATGGATCCGCAGCATCGATTATTCCTGGAAGAAGCATATAAGGCTTTTGAAGATGCCCATTATCCCGTCGAAAAATTATCAGGAAAAAAAGTCGGGGTTTTTGTCGGCGGACGGCCGTCGGACTACAGAGCAGGGCTGTGGGACAGAGGGGTCGATGCACAAACATTTTGGGGCAATGAAATGTCGATGCTCGCTTCGCGCATTTCTTACTTTTTCAATTTCAAGGGCCCCAGTCTTACGGTGGATACTGCCTGTTCCTCTTCTCTGGTAGCCATCCATCTGGCTTGTGAGAGCATTCGCAAGGGTGAGTCGGAAATGGCTTTGGCCGGCGGGGTTTTTGTGGCAAGCACACCGGAATTTTTTGTCCTTTCTTCACAGGCTGGTTTGTTGTCTCCCGATGGTCAGTGCAAAACGTTTGATCCCGAAGCAAACGGCATGGTTTTGGGCGAAGGAGTGGGTGCAGCCGTTTTGAAGCGGCTCGATGCGGCAGTCCGGGACGGTGATCCGATCTACGGCGTGATCAAGGGGTCTGCCGTGAATCAGGCCGGCCGGACCAACGGAGTGACCTCGCCCAGTGCTGCTTCACAAAAGGAATTGATCATCGATGCATATACAAAGTCGGGGATCGATCCGGAAACGATCGGTTACATCGAAGTGCACGGAACCGGGACGAAGCTCGGGGACCTTATCGAGTTGAAGGCATTGACTGAAGCATTTCGCATGTTTACGGATAAATCCTGGTTTTGTGTGATCGGATCGCATAAACCCAACATCGGTCACACCGCCCTGGCCGCTGGCATGGCCGGCTTGTTCAAGATATTACTGTCCATGAAACACGGGGAAATCCCGCCCACCCTCTACGCGGGGAAAAGAGAGAAAAGGAGTGGAGAAGAAACCCCGTTTTGGATCAGCACAAAGCGGCAGGAATGGAAACGGAGCGGGGATGTTCCTCTGAGGGCAGGGCTCAGTGCTCTCGGATCCAACGGGACAAACGCCCACCTGATTATTGAGGAACCCCCGGCACGGGACGTGAACGGGGAGACGGAGGGGCCATCGCCCGGACGGCCTTATTATCTGTTTCCGTTTTCGGCCAAGAGCAAAGAAGCCCTGGAGCAAAAAATGGCCGATATGGTCAGCTGGCTTGAGCGGAAAGGGGATGACTACGCGACGGAGGATGTGGCGAAATCATTATTTTTTGGCCGAAGCCATTTTTCGGTTCGGTGCGCTGTGATTGCCGCAGATTTGGCCGAACTGAAGCAAAAATTGGATGAAATCAAACAGATCGGAACAGCGCAGGATTATGTATGGCAGCGGAAAAAGCCTTCATTTCAGCCGGAACCGAAACAAATCGCCCGCGGAGAGCGGCTGATCAGGGAACTGGCAGAAAATCCGGATCTGCCCCCGGAGCAATATCAGGAGCACCTGACGGCTCTCTCCCGTTTATATGTGCAGGGTTATGACCTGGATTGGTCCGGACTGTTTTCCGACAAGAAGAGCCGTCCCGTGCCGCTGCCGGCCTATCCGTTTCACCGGAAACGTTTTTGGCATTCCGGGATTCCGCACGTTCCCGAGGCCAAACACGGTCTGCAAATGAGTGAAATGGACGGGCTGCTTTGCAAGCTGCTGTTTATGCAACTGGAGTCACTGGGACTGTTTGAGGGAAACCGTCTCGATTTGTCCCGATTGAAAGCCAGGGTGGCAAATTTATACGGCAAATGGCTTGAGCAAAGTCTGGTCTTTTTGACGCGGCATCATTATCTGAAAGCAGATGGGGATGACGGGTATGTGGTCAACCCCGATCGGGTCACTCGCGATGGGTGGAATGAGTGGGAACGTCAAAAAGAACGGTGGTTGTCATCCCCCGATACGAAGGCACAGGCGGTTTTGGTCGAGCGAACGCTTCGGAACCTGCCGCAAATTCTTACGGGCAAGGTACCGGCGACCGATATCCTCTTTCCCGATTCCTCGATGGATTTGGTCGAAGGAATCTATCGCAACAATGCGGTTGCCGATTATTTCAATGAGATTGTTGCGCAAAAAGTGGAGGATGCCATCCGCGACCGGGTAAATCAGAATCCTGCTGCGCGCATCCGCATCATTGAAATCGGGGCGGGGACCGGTGGAACAAGTATCAGCGTTTTGCAGAAGCTGAAGCCTTACCGGGAGCATATTCAGGAATATTGCTATACCGACATTTCCAAAGCTTTTTTATTGTATGCGGAAAAAGCATTTGGCAGGCAGTACCCTTACCTGACTTATGCCACTTATGACGCAGAAGCTCCGGCTGCCGGACAGGGAATTGAGACCGGAGTCTATGATGTGGCCATCGCGACCAATGTCCTGCATGCGACGAGGGATATTGCCCGCACTTTGCGCCGGGTCAAGGCTGTTCTCAAGAAGGACGGATTATTGGTTTTAAACGAGATCAGCAGCCATTCCCTGTTTCTCCATTTAACCTTCGGTCTGTTGCAGGGCTGGTGGCTGTATGAGGATGAAACGTTGCGCCTTCCCGGAGGGCCTGCGGTTCCCCCGGCGATTTGGAAGCATGTATTGGAGCGGGAAGGATTTGAAAATATGCATTTTCCGGCGCAGAAGGCCCATCCCTGGGGGCAGCAGATCATCATTGCCGAAAGCGACGGGAAGGTCCGGCAAGAGGCACGGCGGCAAGCGAAGCCGGTTTCACTGCCGGAGAAGGGAGATGCATCCGGTGAAGCGGATGTTACCGCACATGGATGGACCGTAAATGATCAAAAGCTGGAAGCGGCGGTTCAGTCATTGATCGTCGATCATTTAGCCGGGGCATTGTCTGTGGATCCTGAAGAGATCGATTTTGATTCGGCATTTCGCGATTACGGCGTCGATTCCATTACCGGCATTAAACTGGTCCAAGCGATTAATCAGGAATATTTCCTGGAATTGGCGACGACCATTCTGTTTGATTACAGTTCAGTCAACCTGCTCACCCGATATCTGCTGGCCAATTTCAAAGATGTGATTGCGGATGCATTGGGCCGGAGCGAGCCGGAGCGCGTTTGCCGCGAATATGATCCGGGGGATGATTCCGGGGCCGTGAGAGAGCTGCCGAAGCTAGAGGAACGGCGTGCTGGGGAAACGGGAGTCATAAGCGGGAAAGTCCCGATCGCCATCATCGGCGTCAGCGGGAGATTTGCCAAATCCAAAAATGTGCGTGATTTGTGGAAGCATTTGTCTGAGGGGACGAATCTCATTGAAAGGGCGTCCCGGTGGCGTCAGGAGAATAAGGGAGAGCCGGAAGTTTGGGAATACGGCGGTTTTATCGAAGATATCGACCAGTTTGATCCGCTCTTTTTCAACATTTCCGGAATGGAAGCTGCTTCGATGGACCCGCAACAGCGCCTTTTCCTGGAAGAGTGCTGGAATGCTCTGGAGGATGCAGGTTATGCCGGTGCGAAAATTCAGGGTTGCCGCTGCGGGGTTTATGTGGGTTGCAGTGGGGGGGATTATCAGCAGTTGCTGAATGACGATTCTCCTCCTCAGGCGTTTTGGGGCAATTTGAGCTCGGTCATTCCCGCCCGCATTGCCTATTATTTGAACCTTCAGGGACCGGCAATTGCGGTGGATACGGCTTGTTCCAGTTCACTGGTGGCCGTGCATCTGGCCTGCCAGGGACTGTGGACCGGGGAAACGGAGATGGCGCTGGCCGGAGGCGTGTCGATTCAATGCACGCCGGATTTATACAGGACGGAGCATCGGGCGGGGATGTTGTCTCCCACTGGGCAGTGCTATACGTTTGATGAACGGGCCAACGGATTTGTCCCCGGCGAAGGTGTTGGCGTGGTGGTTCTGAAACGCTTGGAGGACGCCCTTGCGGACGGGGATTACATTTACGGAGTGATCCGCGGTTCGGCGATCAATCAGGACGGCACGACCAACGGGATCACCGCCCCCAGCCAGCGTTCTCAGGAACGTCTGGAGCGCTTTGTCTATGACCAGTTTGGCATCAACCCGGAAGAGATTCAGATGGTGGAGGCACATGGAACCGGAACCAAACTGGGCGACCCGATCGAATTTCAGGCGTTGACGCAAGCGTTTCGATCCTATACGGACAAAAAGGAATATTGCGCGATCGGTTCCATCAAGACCAATATCGGGCATGCGCAAATGGCAGCGGGGATCGCCGGTCTCATCAAAATCCTGCTTGCCCTGAAGCATAAGCAAATCCCGCCTTCTCTTCATTTCAGGAAAGGCAATGCCAATATTTCATTTAAAGACAGCCCGTTTTTTGTCAATACGCAGCTGAGAGACTGGAAAGTTGAGCCCGGAGTCAAGCGTCGGGCGGCCATCAGCTCCTTTGGCGTGAGCGGAACCAACGCCCATATGGTAATTGAGGAAGCGCCGGAGGTCAGAAGGCAGCACCCGGACAAGCCCGGTTATCTGCTCGTTCTGTCGGCACGTTCCGAGGAGGAGTTGCGGAAACAGGCGGGCCAACTCATCGACCATTGCAAGGAAGAAGACAAGACGGATTGCGGAAATATGTGCTATACCCTGTTGGTCGGCCGACAGCATTTTAAACATCGCCTGGCCTGTGTGGTGCGTGATTTGGACGATGCTGTTGAACAATTGGAGCAATGGCTGAACCGGAAATCCGGTTCCACCGTATTCTCGATGGAAACGGATGGGAAGCACAGGGAGCTGCCGGCACTGAAGAAGTTCGGCAACCACTGCATCCGCGCCTGTCAGGATTTGGACGGGGATGCTGACTATCTGGAGAATTTGGCCACTGTGGCCGAGCTTTACGTTCAGGGATATGAACTGGATTATGAAGGGCTGTTTGCGGACGGGCAATACAGCCGT
>NZ_JAECVZ010000026.1:0-37924 GCF_016055135.1 Thermoactinomyces sp. CICC 10521
TGAATTCGTCCTGAACATAGAAACCTTCCTTCGGAATGTTTTTTTATACCTTTTCAACAAAAAAGGCTGTTGACCTTCTTTGTCAACAACCTCAAAAAAGGCGTCGCAATCGACGCCTTTTTCCAGTCTTTGCAATGAAGTCAGTTCGCCAATATTTGATTGATGCGTTCAAGATCGGCCCCGCTCAAGTTCACCTGAACCGCCGTGATGTTTTCCGCCACCTGTTCCGGTCTCTTGCCGCCCGGAATAACAGTGTCCACTCCCGGTTGCGCCAACAGCCACGCCAGCGCCAAACCGGCAACAGTCGTTTCTTTTTCCACAGCCACTTGCTTTAATTGCTCCACTTTGTGCAAAATGGATTGGAAGTTGGCAGGCTCAAACAAAGCAACATCTTTTCTCCAATCCCCGTCTTCCAAAACGAAATCACGGGTGTATTTCCCTCCCAAGATGCCGAACGCCAACGGACCGTATGGAACAAAGGAAATGCCATGCTCCACACAATAGGGAAGAAGCTCTTTTTCCGCTGTTCGATCCAACATATTGTAAGGCAACTGCACAACGGAGACATGGTTGTCGGCATTTGCTTCCCGGAGTTGGCCAAAATCCACATTGGACACGCCGATCGCTTTGATCTTCCCTTCCTCCCGCAAACGGCTCAATTCACCGATGGACTCGGCGAGAGGCACTTCAGGATCGATATAATGGATATAATACAAGTCAATGTAATCGGTTCTCAATCTCCTCAAGCTTTTCTCCACAGCGGATCGCAGATATTCCGGCTTGTTGTTGTGGCGGATCGTTCCATCGTCAAGCTTTTCAATTCCGCCTTTGGTAGCGATCACAACGTTGTCCCGCTGATCATGCAGAATTTCCCCCAAAATCTCTTCTGAACGGCCAAACCCGTAGGCATCCGCCGTATCGAAAAAGTTGATCCCTTGCTCAAGTGCTTCATATACCAATTTTCTGCCGTTCTCTTCTTGAATATTGCTGAATAAATTATATCCACCCACGGCGTTGGTTCCCAGACCGATTCGCGATACCTTTAAGCCGGCTTTTTTCATAATTGCATGCTTCATATTTTGTGAGCCCCTTTCCTTCATGTGGTATGTTGTTCATTCAAGGTATTCAGGCATTCTCATTCATTGACGGGCGCTGATCAACATTCCATCCAATGATGATCCCAAAACGGACAACTCCCCAAACCGGGGCTGCTTCTGATCAACCCCGCTTTGTCAGTCAGAAGCCGCAAAACTTTACCCATGATTATATGCGCCGTGAATGCCGACAATATAATTGCATGTGCATACAATTATACGACCACATCATATCTTCCCAGGCGATGTTTGTCAATCGCCCGAGTCCCTCACAAACTTCCCCCACAGGGTGCATCGGCCGATTTCGTCATCATCTCCCGCTATTTTGATCAATTACGGCGGACATAAAAAAAGCTCCCCTGTCAGGGAACTTGGGATGGATGGCAAACCCCCAGGGGGGATTAGCCGCCCACTTCTACTCGATTTTATCTGCCGCGATGTTTTTCTTTTCTCTTTTGCACTTTCAACTCCCATTTTTTCACGGCCAGCTCTTCTTTTCGCTCTTTCGCCGACTTTTTGCGCTCTTGTTTGCGCCTTTCATACTCTTGCTTTATCGCCATTTGCGCGTAAGTGGAAACACCTTTTTGTTTCATTTCTTTCGCTGCTTGCCGCGCCAACCGCTTGGGATTCGCCTTTTTCTCCTTACGGCAGACGGAAACGTGTTCCTTGGCTTCCGCGATCAAGTGAAGCATGTTCCTTTGGACGAAGAGCATCACTTCTTCATCATTGGGTTCGGTGCCAAAAATATGTTGAGCCGCTTTCAGCCGGTTCCCATCCCATTGCTCGATGACCCCCACCCAAAACTGGCCATTGAAAAAAACAGTGAGTTTCATTTCCATCGCTCCCCCTCTTGTACGTTCACCAAGGGAATGATGGACATCCCGAGGGGGGAAGGTTACTGACACCGGAAATCTCCGTTTCCGATGCAACCGGACTACCAACCGGTTCGTGTTTTTACATTCCCTTATTTGACAGCCCTTATTTTACATTTTGTCAATGGTTTTATCAATGTTTCAAACCCACTGCCATCGGCAAGGAAGTTTCAAATACAACGTATGCCTGATATTTACTTATGTCCGGAAAAACACGAACAGACTTACCGCAATCAACTGCAAAGGATCCCGCGAGTACAACCGATCCCAAACAGGCCGGAATTGCCCGTTTTTATCCCGGTGCCCCCGCTCGAAAAACCATGTGAAAACCGTCAACCGACATGTATGGAAAGATACCGAGGAGTGGGTTCGTCAGCACCGGTTAAGTAAACGGGGAAAAACGCTTTACAAACAGAGGAAAGAGACGATTGGGCGAAGGTTTGCGGATGGGAAAGAGCTGCACGAACTTCGCCATGCACGGATGAGGGAGCTTGCCAGAATTACAGAGCAATCTCTCCTTACTGCCATGTGCCAAAACATCAAGAAAATGACCTTGCTCCTTTTCCGGATGAGCAAGGGCCCCATAGGAGCACCCTTCTTTGCCGTCCGTTCTTCTTTATTTTCTTCTATTTAACCCAGCGTTTTTTTCTGCCGGGTTTGTCAATAACCTCGAGCTTCCCTGCCAGGGAGATTGTTCACAGGAAAACAGAGCATGAATATGGCTGGGCTGCCTTGATTAAGCGGAGCCCAAGGTTGATTTTGAGTATCTGCAAAAAAACCGGGACTGAATTCTGTCGGAATTTCAGGTAACTCTGGAACCGGATCCCCTTCAAGCGGAGGTTCCACCGAAAGGGGGCCTCCCGATCTGCTGGGTGCAGGACCTCGGAAGATTTCTGCGATTCGAGTGTCGTCCATTCGGAAATTAAATTGGGCATGATGCCAGCCTCGATCCATATACTTCCGGCATTCCGGATACTTGGAGATATCCCTCCCTTCAGGCCATTATTCAAACCTTGGCCGGAGCAAGAAAACACATGAATCTGCGAGAAAAAAATGTCGCCGATCCCTGGAGTTTTTCGCACCACTCCCGACCGGCGACGCTATTTTCAGATCTTTATTTCCTCAAATCGGCCATAACCGACCGCGGTTTTGGCTCCGGCACCGATCCACACCAATGCCTCTTTCAGCCAGTTGATCACTTTATCCAGATCATGCTTGTCATTTAACCGCCGGGGAGCAATCGCGAAGATAAATGGTTGCTCTTCCGCCACGGTCAAAAAAGGGATCGGATTGGGTGACTCCCACTCGCGCGGGGAATTTTGCTTCGGGTTTTTGTAGTATTCCTGATAATGTGGTGTCATAATATCCATCTCCAACTGAAGCGGGCGGATGGGCAACGCGTCAAAAAAATGACACTTCCCGCTCGTCTGTCCGACTCTTCCGGACCGAAAATGCGGGAGATAATTTCGTTCTTTTCCCGCCATTCATCTGTTCCTTCCGATGCATAGGATGTTGCCCAAGCCCGCACCAACCCTTTAACCGAGGAACCCGGCAGATAAGGCACGCCCAAGGTGGGATGCCATATGATCCCGTTTTCCACCGGATGAGAACGCCCCATCCCGGGGATCAATCGCGACGTGGTTTTCATGTGAAAAAACTCGCCTTTTCTCTCCTGAACCAACCACTTCAGCCGCTCTACCGATTGCGAAATTCTTTTTTCATCCCCCACCGGAGCCTTCGTCACGGTTTCAATCCATTTTCGTTTATTTTTATCGAGTTTAACCCCGATGATCTCCCCCGTCTTTTTATCCGTATCCCATGTCCACTGATGGCAAAATTTCTCATACCACAGCCCGGCATGAGGATTCTGCTTTAATTCTGTGAGGCTGTATGCAACAGACAATCGATTGTATAAAGGCAGAAAGGTCTCATTCCAATTACGCTTCGTCATTTTTTTCCTCCCCGCCGCCGCTGTCAATCTTCTTCAGTTCGGCTACGGCGATCTTGCGATGCCATTCCAAAAAAGCCATGGTCTCCGTCAAGGCCCATTGATACTCCTGGCGGCTGCCCGTCATCAGGGCTTGAAGCAGATCCTTTTTCCCATGAAACGGAGAATGGGGATGCTTCTCGCAGATCCACAAGTGCACATGACGGTAAAGCCATCCATGCGGATCATCTTTTTTGTTCTTCGCGGCCGCACGCAACTGGGCCAACGCTTGCCCCAATCCGTTGATCAGGATGCTTCCGGCCAAATTAACCACATAACCGGCATACTCATCACCTTGATCCCCCTCTTGAGATTTTTTTTGCTCCACCTTCTGTTTAACATCATCCACTGTTTCCAGTGAATAGGCCGCACGCTGCTGATCCAGCGTCTGTTCCCGTGTCCGCTCTTGTGACAGTGCCATCCTATCCCACTCTCCCCATCAATTTTGTGACCATCCAGCCTTGGCCGACCGTTTCGTTTCCTCCCACTTGCAGATACACGTTTTCCTTCAAATGGTCGGCCAGCTCTTCGATGACTTCTTCTTTCCCGTTCCGCGCGATCAGGAGGGTGTAGAAGAGGGAATCCGGCGGAATCGTTTCTTCCTGCCAAAGATTTTCACTTTTCTTGGTTTCGTCCTCCAGCTTGTTCCGGGACATGACGGGCAGCCCGTAACGGGCGAAGTGGGCAAACTCTTCATCATGGATGATGGTAAGACGCTTCACCACGTCTGATTGCATGAATTCGTGGCGGATCAAGGAAGTAAGAAAGGGAATCAGCTGCCCGATGATCTCCGGTTCCACCTTTACATTGAAAGATAACTCCTCCAAAAAGATCGTACTCTCCCCTGTGTCCTCCACAATGGCTTCCTCTTTTTGCAAGCCGAAAAAGTCAAGTGGAAAAGGTATTTTTTGTTTATCACAAACACCGATCAACTGCAGATCGCGGCAGAGACGCTGCAACAGATACGGGCACGTCACCCAGCGATAATGCCCGGTGAGCGAACGAACCGGCAACAGCAAAAGGCGGGCATCGGTCACACTGAACGCCCCGGCCTGATCTTGCTTCCCGAACAGTTGTTTCAGACGATGATCCTGTCCGGTCATTTCCTCTTCCAATTTGTCACGTAAAGCTCCTTTCAAACTTGAACCTGGAATCATCGGATAATGAGTGGTCCTCTCCCGCGCGACCGGCAGATCGATCACACTGTACACTTGTCCTGCCCCCGGATGAATCGGTGTCTCTGCCAACATGCCCAACATGTATCCTTTCATATTGATTCTCCTCCTTTATTCCAAGTTCCGATCACAATCTGCCCCAGGCCATATGATTGAAGTTCTCCCGTCAAAGTCCCGTGCAACTCAAACAGCTTGGCCGACTCCCGCAGCGGCGCTTCATAAAACCAGGTACTTCCCGCCGGGAGAAAGGAAAGCAATGTCCGCGGCCAATTCACCTTCACATTCCAGCCGCCCACCTGAATCGCCTTTCCGATACTGGCCGAAACACAGCGGGCGGATTCCAAGGCAGCCCGGATCTCTGGCGGACCATGGCGAACCGCTTGTTCCATGTCGACATATCTGGCCGGGGTGAGCAAAGAAACGGTAAAGCGCAAGGTGTCACCCTGAACGGAGAATGAATCGGGCATGCGCGGGAAATCAGAATCTCCTTTTGCTGACTCCACCGTCACCTCAGCCAGCCGCCCTTCTCCGCCCAAAGGGATGACTTGCGCACCCGTCGGCTGCCATTTCTCTCCCAGACCGGACACCTCGACAACCACCTCCACCTCCCGATCCGGACGCACATGGGTCAAAGTATAGAGATAGCTTTGCTCGGCCGTCCGGGTTTGTCTGTTCCGCTTGATGCCCACCCGGCGCTCCGGTTTCCATTTCTCTTCAGGCAAAAGGATCGAGCCGGCAGCAGCGGGAACCTTCCCACTCAACACGGCTTCCATCCCTTCCCTGTCCAACCATCCTTCCACCAACCGGCCATTTGGGATGATCTTCTCGGGAACCGGAAAAAATACGTCTTTTCCCAGATCGCTCGCATGGACGAAACAGTCGGGCACCAAACGGGTGAGTTCCCAATCCGCCTTCATCTCTTCCTGCTTTTTTCTTCCGATCAAAATGAGCGGTGCGGGATAAAATTTTTTTCCATTGATGCGGAGATAAGGACCCACAAGACGAAGTTGCCCCAAATCGTCCGGCATCGCCCACCTCCGCCGTTTCTCCGCTTCCGTAAGTCCCTTTTCCTCAGATTTTCCCAGCTCTTCCGGCCAATCCTTCCCGGGAGCCCATCCACTCTTCCAATGGGCCATCGCCGCACGAATCGCCCCTTGCAGCGTGAAAATGGGCGGAGGGAAAACTCCTTGCGGCGCCACTCCCGGCTCTTCAGCGTGGAACGGAGTGCCGTCCCGGAAAAAAAACGTGTCCAACGCCCGAAATGCCCATATCCATCTGTTCATTCTTCAATCCCTTTCTGTGCCAGAAACTTTGCGAGTAATGCCCCGTCCGCCCGAAACTCGTCCGTCACCACGATCTCTCTCCCTTTGCGTTTGGTTGCAAAGCAGACTTGGAGCAACTGCCCAATCCGTTCCTGCATTGCTTCTTTGGACATTTTGTCGTTTATGCCGGTCATCCGTACATAATCGGCGGTGATGAGACGTTTCACTTTTTCCCGGTGCTGCTCACCGAGCGATGGCATAGACTCGTAAACGGATTGCAATTTGTATAAAAAACTGCCGGAGAATATCCCGTTTTCCTCTCCTTGCAATGTTTGGATGATCTCATCCATCACTGTTGTCCCCGATTCATCCCGGATGACGGTATTCCAGGGAGCAGACCAAGTCAGCGTCACTCCGGAGCTTTTCCAAACGGCGACCGCCAAACTGTCCCGCCCCGTTCCATCCTTGGCCACATCATCGAGCAGGCGGTGTCCCTCCTGCAAAATATCTTTCAGCGGCGTTTTCCTGTGCGCGAAGAGGATCGATGTGGAACAAGTGGCCTTCTCCCAAATTTCTTGCTGCCCGGAAAACACGTGACGAAAAGAGTTCCGGTACTTTTGAACCAACGCCGCCGCTGCAGGCAAGGCCCGATCCATAGGGAACAATGCCATCACATCATCTCCGCCGGCATAAATGGTGACTCCCTCATGTTCGCGCACCAATTCCTCCAAACCGTCGCAGAAAAGAGACAATGCATCGCTGATTTTGGGTTCATCCCCTCTTTCTGCGCAATGTTTCAACAAGTTGCCCAATTGGTCTCCGTCCATCAACAGGAGCGCATAATACGAACCAAAAGGTTCACCCATCTCTTTTGTCAAATCAGCCAATCGGTTTTGTAAATGCCTGCGCCTCTCCTCGGATTCAATCTGTTCCAATTCATTCGGATAAAACGCGTTGGCACTAATCCTGATCAATGTTTCGGCCCCTGCTTCTTTGGCTTTCTTCTGCAGGGCCGGAAAATGTTTTCCCAAAGGAACGGGATAAATCTCTTTGTGCTTTCTCGCCTCGACAGCATAACTTTCTGCCTTTTCCGGGCAAACCTCCAATGCCTTCATCAATCCGGGATGCGCCGCCATGTACGACACTGACGGAAAGTGAATCGCTTCATCCGGCCACGGCCATCCGATTGCCTCTTCTGCCACATGGGGAAAAAAGCGTTTGATCATACCGATGGCACTCAACCGTTCTTTCTCCTGAAGCTCCAACGAATACTGCTTGCCCAGGAATTCCCTCAATTTATTCCAAAACTTATTCTGATTCTCTCGCTGCTTGGCACGAACATAACCTGACAACTCTTGCAAACGGGGAAGCAAAGTGCATTTGTCACCGGGTTCGTCCGCAGGAATATAATTTCGCCAATATTTGCGGTAATCCAGAAAACGCGGATCTTCTGCCATCACCCATGTAATCTCCCACCAGTTTTTCACTTGGCGATTCCAAATCGTCTCAGTATCAAACCCGCAATCTTTTACATTGCCCACGGTTTTCTTCCAAACCGCATCCGCGATCTTTTCCCATGCATGATGAACCGCCGCTTCACACTGTTTGGGATCAAAATGGTCAGGGACAGAAGCTTTGAAACGGTTGGGCAGTGAACCGATCCATGGTCCCTTGTCTGCTTTGCCGTTCCGCATCACCTGGTTGATTGCCAACATCATTGGATCTTCTGCCACTTTTGGAAAAACAATCTGCCCGCCTTGGGCCATCACATCGGCCATCGCATAACCGGCCAGATAGGAGAGAAGAAAAGAGCTGGCCAACAAATCGCGAGAGCGCCGGGACTGGGCAACAAATCCCTGTACCGGGCCGATTGAAAAATGAAATTCCCTGTTCATCCCCACACCTCCCGGTATCGGTTCTCTTTTTTCAACCGTTCCTTAAAAACTTGGATGGCCCGATCTGCATCCATTGGATACGGTTGTCTCTTTTTCTTCGAGATTTGCCTCTCCAAATGCGGGAAACACGAGGACGACAAGAACAAAAAGGCAGGGTAATACCGATTGCCAATCCGGAACACCCGCAGCCAGATCAAGGAAGGCAATCGATTGAACCCTTTCGGCACGATCTTCCCTCCCGCTGTTTTCATCGGTGCTCCGAATATCATCCCGTCCCTTGGGTGATCAGAACGAAACTCCTGGATCAGGCTGATCCCGTTATACAGCGCAATCTCTTCTTTGTCCGTCCCATTGCGGTCTATGTACAGGGCGGATTGGGAATCCAGTATGAGATGTTTCTGTTTCGCTTTCGTCCCGCGATATCCGTCTTTCAAAATCCGTTGCCAACCCTTCATTAGCAGCTGTTCCCATTCCGCCTGCGATGTTGCCCCGTGGGCGATGGGCAATTCCTTCATCATCTCTCTTATCGCTTGATTCCCCTCGACATCCCACTGCTCCAGGGCGATTGTCCCATACCCGCGCCGGATGCGTGAACCCAGCCCGCCCAGATGACCGAGCAGCCAGATGCTGGACAGAAGTCCCTTCCAATCCGGCGTGACCTTATCGGCCGGAAGAGGGCGCAGGAGAAATTCCAGTTCAAACTCCATGCGATTAAACCGATCCTTTGACTTCTTCGCCATTCTCATCAAGAAAGCGGATTGCCCCGCCTTTCCCCTGGCCCCGCCAAACAGCCACTCTTCATTGGTGATGTCATGATAAATCGATGTCTGATAACCGGGACAGGCCGCCCGATACCAATATCTCAATGCTCCTTTGATGGAAGGGATGCGCAACTCTGTTTCATTGGAATACGCCCCGTGCAAATTAAGCGGGGTCACTTCCTTGAACTTTGCTTTGATCCTGGCAAGGGTCACCGGCTGCCCCTCCTTTCATTCAGTATCGTTGCATATACGCAGGTGAAAATGTGTCCAAACAAAATTGCCGGTGTGTTGGCAAATAAAGTCCAATTATATTTGCTTACGAAATCTTTTTCCTCTTTTCCAATCCACTCTTTCGCATAAATGATAAAGAGAATAACAAAAATAAGAAAACCGCCAATACGGGGAAAAATCGCAATTTCAACCTTGGCCTCCGCTTGTTCTCCAAACGGCGACTGACAGAAACCTCCGTTTCATCCCCTCCTTCTCCCTGAAAAAGAAATTAAAACAACAAATTTATTCTACAAAAAACAACAAAACCCTTTATCGATCTTTCTCTAAGTTATACAAATAAAAAATTCAATAAGACGAAGCAGTAGAAATTTAAATCCTGCCAAATCTCCGTTTCCAAAACACAGGAGACCGGCAGGATTTTCAGCCCCTTAACACTATAAACATGATATGGCCCTAAACTCATCCACCGTGTTTAAATTGATATAATCCTCTGCCACTTCAAAGATGCCGACCTTTTTATTTTTATTTACAGCAACTTGAATTAAATCAACGAGTTCTTTTTCACCCCTGATGGGATTAACCGGTGTTTCATTTATATAATCGAAAATTCCATTATTAAAAACAATATTGCCGGTTCCCATCAAATTGTTGAAGGGATGGAGCGGCTTTTCGACAAGCAGGGTTACACGATCATGCTCATTGCATTGTATGGAGTATGTCTTTTTTATCAATTCCCGGTTATCAACCGTCAGTGTCCCCAGCAAGGCAAAATAATTGCCAGCATGAAAACGGTCAATCATTTCACTGTGTTTCGGATTGAACATATATTCATCTCCGAGATGAAGCAAAAAATCATGTTTTTCCAACATGGGCCGGGCACATTCGATTGCACTGACAACCCCGTTTAGTTCAGGCTGATAAACATATTGAATTTTTCCTCCTTTAAAGCTGCTTCCAAAATGCCCGGCGATGCTTTCAGCCTTGTAACCCACTACAACAACATATTCATCAATACAGCCGATTTTATGCAAATTTTCAAAAATATGTTCGATGATCGGTTTGCCTTTTACCTCTGTCATACACTTATTTTTGTCTTTGCACAGATCATTCAACCGTTTTCCCTTCCCAGCCGCTAAAATCAACGCTTTCAAAAACGCCCACCTCTTTTGCCGGAAGGACTTAAAGTCAAATGCATGATGCCCCTTTTGTTTCCCAGCCGTTGTCCTTCATTTTGAAGATTTCTTCCGCCGCTTTGACCGCCCCGCCGGCCGCCCTCAGCGAACGGCCCAGACGCGCGGCATTGTTTTTATAATTGGCATCGCTTAAGACCCTGTTCACCGCATCCTTCAGGCGATCTGCATTGATCTCGTTGTGCTTCTGGAAAATCCCCGCACCCAAACTTTCGATCTGCCTGGAAACCTGTAAATGATGAGCGCTATGGGGACATAAAATCATCGGGACATTGTAATAAAGAGCTTCCCTGACGCCGCTTAGCCCGCCATGCGTGATAAACAGATCTGCTTTTGACAACACTTCCAGTTGAGGCACGAACCCTTTAACCGTTATATTTTCCGGAGCTTTTGCAAACCTGCCTTCGTCTATGTTGCCCCCGGTGGTCAGCAGCACCTGCATGTCAGAACCTCCAAAAGCCTCTGTGCAGATCTCGTAAAATTGCATAAAATCGCGTTCGTACAACATCGTTCCTCTCGATATGTAGATGAGAGGCCGGTTTCTTTTTTTTGTCAACGGAGAAGCATCTTGATTTCCGGCTTTAAAAACCTCAAATCCGACATACCGGTATCGCTCGTCCACATGTTCGCTGAAGGGCTGCAATTCTTTGGTGATGTAAACGATATTAAGCTGATCAGAGGCGTAGTAATCAAATACATTAAATCCCTTTATATTGTACTTTTTATCAATTCTCCTGAATTGCCAGTTTATTTGCCTTGATATTTCATCTCTGCTCACTCCTTCAATCTCTTCATCCGTAAATTCAAGTACATATTTCAAAATATAATCTATGTCTGTCTTCATTATCGAACCGGGAACCACCAAGGCTGATTCACAGCAGACGGCGGGTATGCCAAGCCTCTGCGCAATGGTCTTGCCCCAAAAAGCATAGCTGTCATAGAGGATATAATCCGGCTTTTCCTCCATCACCTCATCAAAATATTTCAAATGTACCGCCCTGTTAAATTTGAGATTGAGTTCACTGAATGAAAGCAGCAACCTGATTTTTTCTTCCACTGTATCGGTGGTGAAAAGTTTGCGTACCAGACTGGAATGGCGCATAAAAACACCTTCGCAGTTGATGCTGAATGCCCGGAACACAGCCCCGGTGCTCTCTATCACTCCACGGTACTGTTCTCCCGAATAGCATACAATACTTTCACCTCTTGCAACCAATTCACTGATTAACCCGAGATTCGGATTGACATGTCCAAAATGGGGCAATGTGAAAAAAACAACTTTAGACATCATTCCTCTGCTCCTTTATGCAATCACATCTTCAGGACGCGGGGGATGAAAACCATGAAATCACTTGGCATACAGCATGTGGACAATCTGAAGGGAACCGTTGTTAACAGCCTGATCCTCTGTATCCTCCTGCAATTTTTCACATGTCTCAATCTCTTCCAGTTCGAGAGTCAAGCTTTTCTCAGTCATGGGAAACCCTCTCCTCCGTTGAATCAGCTCCGGCCAAAGACTCTTGGGGACGGGGGGCATGTATACCGCGGTTGCCTCACGGGCGAAGTTGCTATTGCCTCAAAAGCGGGATTATATGACAGCCTTACTTAACAGGCCTGCTTGTGTGAATAATTCTGCCACCTGTTCAATGGATTTAACTGCAGCCTCATGACCCAATCCAAACTTCTTCATCAAATGAATCTTGAGATTTTCGACCGTGATTCCCTTGATCATTGCTTCCGTTATTTCAGCAAGGTGGGCTGACATTTTCAGGATCTTCCCTGACGCAGGATGAAATATCACGGGAACATCCCTTACCGAAAACATATATATGGAGTCATCAAAACAGCTTCTCTCTCCACCCGGGATTGAATTGGGCAGGTAATGGGAAAAATACTTGTTCGAAATCTTGATATCTTTTACCGAAGTATTTTTAAACAGCTGTGAATGCCGCTTCAAGTCTCTCAGTGTATTCATCGTATTCATATAACAGCTTATATATGGCCGTTCTCGCCTGATCCGGCAGTACTGGTCAACGCTCATGAATTCAGGAAGCATCACGCATTTGGAGCATTCATCCGATACTTCGCATGAAGCGCAGTTGCGATTCCGGATCTCCTGTTCCACCAAAACACAGGATTTCTGAAGAAGATCGAATTGCATATCCCCCAGAGAGCCGATCTTGGTCTTGCAGCTTCTGCAAGGTATGATTTCATTTTCACGGTTCAACCGGAAGCGCTGCAATTTATGCATCTGACACTGAAACGCTCCCATCCATCTGCATGAATCTGTGATATAGCTTTGAACCAAATACCCTTTTGCAAATGTTCCCGTGTTTATGAAATAATCCACATCCGCCAGAAACGCCTCCAAGTCCTCCTCGCATCCGATTTCCAATACCCGGAACTCTTCAGCATCATCGAAGTCTGCGTCTCTGTAAAACCCCTGCTTTATCGTCAAAGGCTCACTCCTGCAATAATCGTCAAGCTGTAAATGGATGCAATTTCTTTTCCCGTCATGAACCGCATTATAAATGTGAATCAGGTACAAGCCCGCCTTCCCGGCCTGATCTATGATCCTGTCAAACGTGCCATTTTCCCGCTTGACAACACCGTCATTCTCGAAAATGAAGGTATTGTTCACAGAGACGAGTTCACTTAACTCTGACATTTCATCTTTGTTTAAGCAAGGTTTCGCAATACCGATCAGCTTTGCATATCCATTCGGATTTTCTTTGCGGTAAATTCCGGTAATGTAAGACATGTATCGGTCGATGAGAAGTTGCTCACTTTCTGACCCCCGCAGATCAGAGTCGTTTCCGTGCAACCCAACCATAAAGCTCTCCAATGCACCGGAAATGGGCTTCTTTTCCGTTACAGCGTTCTCTTCAATGGAACGATTTAAAAACCGGATGCTTCCGGCCAGGGGAATATTGCTGTCCAAAATCGTTTTGACAATATCTTCGGCAACTTTTTTATCCTTGAAACCATTAACATCAATCTGAAAGGAAATTTTTAAAGGAGATTCCGCTGAAAGTTCCTTTAAGATTTGAATCCGATTGTTCAGCCGTTCTAAATTTGCAGGACCGTTTATGGTGATTTCCATATGCTTCATTCCCGCACAGACCAACCTGTTCAAGATGTCTTCAGTCAAGTTGAAAAAAGCAATCCTGCAAGCAAGGGGAAAACGGTATGCCCGTTTGGTCAGTAAACTCAGCAATTCGTCAAGGCAGGGATAACAGAGCAGGTTTTCAGCATGGAGCATCAATCGTCTGTCTTGTGCATCGCTGTTTACTGATATAAAATCCAGCTCTTCCATAATACTGTCCGGCATCCGCATGACCTTCCGGGTTCCCCCGGCCTCATCCCGAATGACAAATATCCCCAAGTCGAAAGCCTTTTCCACAGGGATGATTCGATGGATGTACGGTGACGGCAGATTTCCGTTTTCCGATATTTCCTCTTTTCTGTCTGCAACTTTTGCACCGATCGACTGATCACTTCGGGCGTAAACGCCTGGCAAACTGTACCGCAACTCAAAATTCTCTTCCAGCAATTTAAGTATATTCCGCTCATAATTCTCTGTTATCACAATATCAATCAGAGTCTCCTCAAACAAAATATTTGCATGTTTGGCAGCAGCGGGTCCAATCCATACCACTCTGAAGGACTTCTCCATCTTTTTGACTTCATCCGATATGATTCTGGATATGCGAAAGTTACGGTCATCAACGTAAAATACTATATTTTCGTTTCCCAAAGAGATAATTTCATCAACCACCTCCATCAGTGACAACAGTTCATCTTGTATATATTGAACACTTCCTATGTCGTTTTTTCTTAAAAATGCTCTTATATAACCGAGATCCAGCTGGTAATCCGCCTCAAGGAACCGGTTTGCTTTTACGTTCATATAAACAAACGCAATTTGAGACTTTACCCATTTTTGCACTATTTCCCCCTCCTTGCATATGAGCCGGTCTCCATGAACTTCAAGCATTGCCTTTACAGCACGGTCATTTCAAAAGCTGACGATCACGGAATCAATCATCAGCTTTGCTGCCATTATCAAACTTCTCTTTTCAATTTTTGTTGAAATATTTTTGTTTTAATTATATACATTTCAGATTATTCTGTAAACATATCGGCGATCTTGCCTCCTCAGCTGGCGGGCGGCTTATTTTACCGAGCCTCTTCTCCTCATGAAAAAGTCAAAGGTGTCCACTGATGATAAACAAAAGTTGAAAGGTCATGGAAGAATTTTTGGTCACTCTTCCAAGCAAATCGTGTGGTCTGAAGGAATGATATAATGAAAAAGAAGTCAAAATGGTGATACAGGGGGTTTTTTTAGATGTGCGGCCGTTTTTCATTATCGACGGATTTAACAACATTAAAAGAGAAGTTTCAGTTTATCTTTGCTGATGAAATGCAACCCCGATACAACATCGCCCCCGGTCAAACCATCCTTACCGTAGTTCAAGAAGAAGCGAATCGGGTCGGCAAACCAATGCGATGGGGATTGGTCCCATTCTGGGCAAAAGATCACAAAATCGGATACAAAATGATCAACGCCCGGGCCGAAACCATTCATGAAAAACCTTCATACAGGCATTCCTTCCAAAGAAAACGCTGTTTAATCCTGGCTGACGGCTTCTATGAATGGAAAAAAGAAGGAGCTCAGAAGAAACCCTTTCGCTTTCAATTAAAAAATCGCGAACCGTTTGCCTTCGCCGGCGTCTGGGATCGTTGGAGCAAAGGAGAAAACACGCTGTTTTCCTGCACCATTATCACAACAACACCAAATGACCTGACCAAAGACGTTCATGATCGAATGCCGGTGATCTTACCGGAAGACGCTTATGACTTATGGCTGAACCCCGATTCCACGGATACCGAATACCTGAAATCCCTGCTCTTACCCTACCCTTCCGGGGAAATGGAGTCCTATGCCGTATCCACACTGGTGAATTCCCCCAAAAATGATCATCCTGCCATTATTGAGCCTTTAAAGGAAACTCCCTGAGGATTGGGAGTTTTTTTCGTAAGGGGCATGGCGGGTCGTTTACATATACCTTTACTTGTTTATTTCTAAAACTATTGTTCTGAAACTCCAACCACATGATTTAAGGCTTTCCCCCTTTTCGCCGTTTTTCTTTTTCTCTCATATTTCGGGCATGAACGAACGGCCCTCTCTTCACCGTTTCTGCTCGTCGGATTTGCCGGTCAAGTGCTTCATATACTTGACCGACGTGAAAAGATCCAAAGCGACGAGTCATAGATACTCATACAATCTCTTCATTCCGAGGGGCCATATAATATTTCCGAAATGCGAAAGGGGGTTTGGTAATGGCACAAGTAAAGGTAACTCCGCAATTTAGAAGGCTTTGTGATCAATTTGCCAGAATTTTGGGAGGTGAACATGAAATCGTTGAAGGCCCGGTCTGTTTTGTCAGCAGGCCCAGGAAGCTGAATGCGACAATCTTTGGAAGACGTTCGCAATCACCTTTGGTTCGTTTTCAACTCTTTTCATTTGAATCGCTTGATCGATCAGGCCGGGCGCTCTGTTTGGGTGAGACAGGGCTTTTTCAGAACCAGGCCAATCGATTAATCTCCAATCTTCAAAAACGAGGCATTACAGTCACGGCACTTCATAATCACTGGTTGTTTGAAAATCCTCGTATCATGTACATCCATTGGCAAGCGATAGATAATCCCATCGAATTTGCCAGGAAAACGAAAGAATCCATTGCATTTTTAGGTTAGGGACGCCGCGATCTTGCCCCCTCCTGCCTCCATAAGTGACCTATGGGCATGGCAGAAACAGCGGCATAAAAATCAAATCCCCCTGGAATTTGCAATCAATGAGCGGCCCCGTATCAAGGTCGCTTATTCTTTTACATAAATCCCCACCCTCATCTCGACAGAAATTCGGCAATGATCAAAGATACGGATATCGGTTGTACATCCGCTGAAATCGGGCTTCCAATCCTTTCAAAACCAAAAAAAACGACAATAGAAGCAGAAAATAAGTCAAAAGCGGAATCCAGGCCAAATATGGGTGAGACATCGCCCAATCCTTGTTTTGCCCGATCAGTCCTACCCATTCGAAACTTTTGGAATAATATTTGAGCTCTTCGGCATTATACGCTTTTATTTCTGTGCCGCCCAAAAAAATCTTGAACAGGCTGAGTTGACCAAGTATGTTTAGCACTAAGATCAGGTCCTGAACAAAGAGGATCATGAACGTTTCCTTCAACATCGGCAAAATATGTTTGCGAATCAACCAGCTTTTGGATGCGCCCATTACTCTGGAAACCAACACAGAGAGGCGACCGGCAAGTTGCCGTGTCTGTTCGGCAATGGTGGATGCCACGGGGAAAACTCCGAAGAATACCAGGATGAAACCTTGTACAAAGACCAATACCCAGTAGGAAAAATACTTGGTCGGGGCGGAGAGCAAAATGATCAGCAAGATGATGGTCGGGATACTTCCCATGAAACCGGTCATTGAAGAATGTTTTTTTCTCTTGAAAAATCGGAACTTCGCTCTTTCCCCTTTTTCGGCCATTCCAATCCAAACGCCAATCCCTCCCCCTATGGTCACACGCACCAGAGAAATGATGACGACGAAGCCCAGCGTTTGCCTTAAGCCGTAAAGCATTAACGAAAAAAAGTCTCGTCCCCTTTGATCTTTACCAAACCAGTTTTCATGATCCGGAGGGGAGGGGGCGGTGATCGGAGTCGAACCTTTGAAATCGAGCGGTTTTTCCCATTTCGGCGAGTAGGGGGCAACAAAAGGTCCGATGATCGCCATCACAGCAAAGATTGTCAGGAAAATCAGGCCGCTCCAAAGGTATATTTTTTCGTGGGCAGGCTTAGTCATTGGCGAACCCCCGTTCCAATCCGAACATGGCTAAACGCATGGAGCCATAGGTGATGAAAAAGATCAGGATCAAACTCCATAGTGAATTCACCATGACCGGATATTGATTAAACAGATTCGGCTTTTGATAAACCAGGGCTGTTTTCAATTCCAAATTCCGGTCCAGACTGGGGATCAGGAAGCGTGTGATACCCGGGGAGTTAAACAGATATTCAATCACTACCAGGTTTCCGGTCATGATCGAGGCGATTCGGAACAAATCCGCTTTGATCACGGGCAAAACGTTCCGGAGTACATGCCGGGCGTAGATCGTCCATTTTTTCAGCCCCTTGGACTTGGCTGTCAAAATATAGTCTTCTGTCAAAACTTTGTACCCTTGAAGGGCGACCATCCGCATCATATATGTAAAAGGCAAATAACATAAAGTCAGAAAGGGCAACAGATAAGCGGTGCCAAAAACGGTTGTATTCACCTCTGCCACCAGCCAGCCGGTCTGCTGGAAGATAAACACAACCAGAAGTTGGAGGGAAATGGCTGCGGCAAAATCCGGAATGATCGCCATAAATTCCAGAAGTGTCCGGATCAAGATGCCGGAACGAGCCAGGAAAAGACCAAGGAATGTTCCTGACAGCAGGGCGAGCAGACTGGTTGAAACCATATTGACTGCTGAAAAGACCATAAAGGATCGTGTATCGGTGAAAAAATTGCGCGTCTCTGTTACCTGTTCGTGCGAATTGGAGTTATAGTAGAGATAAGCCTGATAGGTGAAGCTTTTTCCGCTCGGAATCCCTCCGATATAGTTGGCAATCTTGCTAAACATCGAGGCGAAGGCTTGGGACGGAGAAATTTTACCTGTTGATTGGCCCAGTATGGCATCGTGGCTGGAGCCAAATATTAACATGTCAATAAGTTGGGGCAATGCGGCAATAAACAGAACGGCAAACACAAATAGCAGCAGTGTAAAAAGGCGTTTGCTCCACAATTTCTTTCTCTCCCTTCTAACTCTTTTGCATACTCCGAATAAAAATATCGCCCGGTCCGGACAACGGTAAAGTGTGTAAAAACGGAAGCAAAAATCATTGAGCCATCGGGTAAAGTTCCTTGGTTAGCATAATGACCGGCAACTATTTCCAATCAACAAGTTTTCACAATGGATCAATATCAGATTAACGCAGATTTGAATATTTTTCACCGAATATTTCAAAAAAATATAAATATGACTTCCTGACGAAAATCAATGAAAAACACACACTTGAACACCGCCTTTTTCTGGCCGGCGAATTTACACATGATGTTCCTATGCTTATTGCAATGAGTATACATGGATATACTAAACAAGATCGATGAGAACAGAAAAAAAGCCGGCTGCCAGGAAGAAAACTTCAGTGACAGGAAAATGATCAGGTGAAAGCTGATGTTTAAACCTTATAATGACCGGAAGGTTGAGATCGGTCAGAAAGTGGACGTCTACAAGAATTTGCGTAACGGTTTGTGGTCAATCCGCGATCACTCGACAGGCCTTATTTTAGGTCACGCGGATCAGCTGGTTCTGGAAAACACCGAATTCAAAATAAGCGAATCCGGAAAACGAAAAGCCATCCAAAACGGACGGCGTAATGTGCATGCCTATGTCGTGGGTACGCTGATTTCTTTTGACGTAAAAGATTATGTCTTGCCTGACCGATTAGTCGGCTACCACTTTATCTATACCAAGACATTCATTGATAAGAAAACAAATGAACCCATATACACGGCAAAACTAGTCTGCTTCACAAAAGAAGCAGTATTTGCATGATACATGTGTGTTTTGATCTTCTCGATTTGAATCCATGCGGGACTGCAAGACTTTTTTCCTTTCCATCGGAACCGGCCCAGATAAGAAGACGATCTGGCTTTTTGGAACCACGCTTAAGATAAACCATAGTACTTATTATGAGTACTTTTTATGGTTTGGTTTTTTCCAACAATATCATTGCTTCTTTCTCATTTGGGATTTGGAGCAAGTTGTGTTTAATAAAATGTTCAGCAGTCGGGAAGTTGCTTTTTCTTATATCTTCTGCTGCTCTTTCCAGATCAAATTGTGTATGCTTAAATTTAATTCCATTTGAATCAATAAGTAACCAATACGCACCTGGTCGCTTCGCAAAGGGCATCCCAACACTTCCCGAGTTAATGATACTCGTTTTCCCAAGTTCTATCCTGAATTGCATATGAGTATGTCCACAAACAACAATCGGGTGCTCAACATGAGCAAAGAGTGTTTCAAGCCGTTCTTTTGAAGACAGGGGAGTAAAAATATCTGCATCACTTTCCGGTGTTGCATGACAGAATAAGACATCACCAACGTCTTCCACATGGATCTCCATCGTGTTTTGCAAACCCGAAAGAAATTCAAGATGTTTCTCAGTTAATTCACCAGCAACCCACTGTTGGGTTTTACGACCCTGTTCTGATAAATGGGACAACTCGAGTCCCTTTGATGCTTCGACAACTTCTCTATCTCCATTCCCTTTAATAAATTCAACATTTATTCTTTTGCTTAAATTCAGCAGACAATCCAGAATTTGATCAGGCATCGGTCCCGAAACGATGTCGCCCCCAATCACGATCAAATCTGGCTGTATCGTTTCAAGTTCATCAAGGACTGCTTTCAGCGCCGGAAAGTTACCGTGAATATCATAAAGCGCAGCAATTTTCATTTGATCCTCCTTGTCCATTCATGCTCATTTAGCTTGCTATATTCTTGCATACATTAGCGATAACTGTTTGACTGATAAACGCTGTCCTATTGGTGATCCGCTCCGAAAAAATCGGGGAATTGTTCGCCGCATTATTCAAGCAAACGGAGACCAATTAGCTTAATATAAAATCAATGTTCCCTTTAAACTTTGAATTAGACTCGCCTATTTCTTGCAACAATAACCGGATGATCACTTTTGTTTTTCTGTCTGCACGCTCGTAGTTTCGTTTAAAGTTCATTCGGGCAACAGGGGTATTGAGAATTCGTCGAATAAAAATCATGACCCATTCTTTAGATTTAGGAACCATTTTCTCTATACTTTTCACCAAAATTTGATTAACTGGGTCGACATGCTCCAGAAAGTGTAACAGTCTCCACATAACTTCATGTTCTTCTGTACTATCTTCAAGATACCAAATACAGATTTCTGATGGTTTCTTCCCCAAGTCTTCATTTCCAATGAGATCGAGCGCTTCTTCAAAACACTCATATTCATCATCTGATACCCGCCCTGCTCAGGCCCGGCATACAGCCACGACGGTGCAACTGTATAGCGTGGATTCCGTTGATGTTCCCAAAGCGTTTGGATTGAACAAAACAATGTGCAAAACGCGGTTACACGTATCCCGTTTCTTCTCTTCCGCCACCGCTTAGTGCCCATTTACAATAATCTTAAGACATATTCATAAACCGACCGTTTTTTTGCCAGCCGGATCCTGAAGAGGCCTTTTCCATTGGCGGATAACGAACCATGTGCAGATCACGAGTGGAACACCGTGCATGATTGCTGCGACGCCAAACGGGGAAAACACATCAAGCAATGGCGAGCAAACCAGCATCCCGATCCCGAAACCAACGGTATGAAAAGATGAAGCCACGCCAAATATACGCCCTCGGATATGGTCCGGTTCATTCTGCAACCGCGAATTGAAGCAGATTGCCGACACACCGTCGGAAACCCCGGCAAAAAAACCGCAAATAACGATAAAAGACCAATGCACTCCTGCAAAAAGCAAGATGAAAAAGGCGGACATGAAGAAGGTGGATACACCAAAGGCAATTTCGCTGAAGCGCGCATGATCCATCCGGAACCATTTGACCGCACCACGTGCGCCTGCTAAATTCCCCACTGCCCAAGCGGCCCAGATGATCCCCGCATAAAAAGAAGGGGCATCGGGACGCAATTGCGCCGAAAAAACGGGCATTCCAACGTTGTGCGAGGCAGACCCGAACGTGTCGATGAATCGGATTATCATCAGGACCAGCAAAACAGGAAACATCTTAAGGTATTGGCGCAAAAAATTGATTTCCTCCAGGAAGCGGATGGGTTTTGCCCCACTTTCCTCTATGGCTATTTCCCTTGTTTGAATCGGGAGTATGTACAAAATAAAGGCTGAGAGAAAAAACGTTCCTGCATCGATCAAGAACAGGGTGTTGTATCCGAGGAAACCGAGAGCAAGCCCGGCCGTAAGTGTGCCTGTTACCATCCCTGCTGATTGGAGCGAATTGATCAGTGCATTAGCCTTTACAACCCAATCTTTCCCCACAATGGCCGGAATGCTGGATTGCAGAGCCACGTTAAACACCTGCCCGAACGCTCCCAGTACAAAAGACGTCACCGCCAAAAGCGGAACCTTCCAATAAGCCGGGGCCAGAACCAGCAGAACCAGAGCCGCTCCCCGGATCACATCCGCGAAAATCATGATCGTTTTCCGGTTCATTCGATCCGCCAGCATGCCGGAAAAAAAGCCAAAAAAGAAGCCTCCAAACAGACGAACTGCCATAAGTCCACCCATGGCCCATGCGCTGCCTGTCAATACGTATGCATACAGGTTATAGGCGATCATGTTGATGAAATTGCCAACGTCTGATATCCCTTTTCCGGTGGCTAATACCACCAAATTGAATTTCGGATTGCTTTTCCGTAACCCTTGACTCATCACCAATTACTCCTTTTGCCAAGACCGCTCCCTCTATTCGGAAGCAGTCTTGGAACATCAAAGTTTCTGATCCGATTCCATTTGGCAAAGACCGTTCAATGCTGTTCAATGCTGCGGATGGAGCAGGTCGTTGCAGAAGGGGCCTCTCGCTTCCTGCCAGAGGTGTATCTATTGATCCAGCGTTCACTGTACCCCTTGATTTTACCGGGTTATCGCTGACACATCGGGTTACAAAAAGACCAGAGTATCGCACCTTGGTCTTTTTAATATATCAAAAAAGTATGAATTGGATCCAAACAATTTATGATAACATCATCCGACGCTCGGACTACGATCATTAATTTGCCGGCCAGCCAATCTAAACAGTACCAAACCCTCAGGTTAATATGGCAAAATGCAATTGATTAAAACCAATATCCATTACGGGAGAAAACAAATTTAGAGGTTTGGTATTCGATGACCATGGATCGAACTGAAGTTTTAAAAATTGCATATCAATATAAAGACCAGTTTATTTCGGAACTAAAAAAGGTTTTTTCTTATCAATTCGATCCGTCTGCTGATACTTTGTTATTTGAAATTCATGGCGGAGAAGGACTGTTTGCGGTTAACCTGCTTGCTATGTCCGAAGGTGAAGAAATGCATGATGATCTCTTTCTGGATCTGTTGGATGGAGTGAACTTTGAAATAGATCTGTAACAGTTGCTGAATGATGCAGATGATGAAACTTATTTAGAGAAAAATATGGAGCTAAATCAATTGGCACATGATGTCATTTTTCGGTTCTTTGCAGAATGCTTTAATGCTGCTGAAGGGAACCAAATTCCTCTTTGCTCTTACCTTCGCCGTTCAGGAATGGATGATGTACTTGATCTTAAGAATAAATCCTGGATTAGTATAGACGATTTGTACGAATGATCTTGCACTTAAGTCCGGCTTCATCAATGAATCCCAGGGAAACTGGTCTGTTAATCATTTTGGTGCACAGGACATATTTTGAGACAGTGACAGTCCAATAAGTCAGTAGTAACAATAACGCCGAATCGTTTCAATAAAACAGCGGTTTCGGCGTTATTGTTTTTATATCGAGAGAGCCAGCCCTCAAAAAAGTCAAGGCATATAAACGGATATAGCGCTCCATTCTCCGGCACTCCAGCTTTGTAATCCTGCAAGGCCTAGAATTTCCGGTGTATACTTCTCCCCTTTGCCAGCTGATCTTTGGCATTTGTATGTTTTTCTTCATCATGAATATAAACAGCCCATTCTTCGCTTTCCGTGTCCGGTTTTAAATCAATATAAATGGTACCGGTGTACTTTTCCCCTGTTGCCAATTTGAATGAAGGATAAAAAACTCCTTCCGTGCAATAGTATTGACGGGTGGCCCTCACAACCTTATTTTTAAGCTTTTCAATCGGGATCGTCGCAATGCAGACATCCCCGAAGTTCATATATTTAGGCACTTCTACGGAAACTTCCTCTTTAAAGATTTCGGTTGGAAAGGAGTTGCCGTCTTTGTTAAAAACCTGGCCTTTCATACTAAAGTCTACAATGTAGACAGGGACGGTTTTTTTGTTAACCAACAGAACACGGACCGTCTGGAACCCCTGAAATTCAGTATGCAGCTCCAACTCCGGTTTCATCGCTTCCCTCGCTTCCTGGATCTGTCTCTCCGCTTGGCGCCGTACTTCTTCATTGTGTTTCCGTGAATCCCTGACCTGAATCAGTGCAATTATCGCAGTCAACAGTGTCGCCAACGTCCCCAATAACTGTCCGATGGCTGCCCACATATCCCAATTGGTCCAGTCAATCATGTTTTCTCCACTCCCTCTCAAACAAGTGCCGGGCAGAACATCCGGCAGCCTTGTTCATCCTCATCCATCAACCATTTCCGGGTCAAGCTGGTCTGTTCGAAGATTGCGTTCTCCTGCCTGGAGGAACATTTTATGAATCTGATAGGGTTTCCTGTTCACATCAACGCGACCTTTTATTTTTGACTATTATGTATATTTCAAGGGCTTGCATTCTAAATCCGGCATCATAATCGGTTTCCGTTTTGACATCGATCAATCCTCCCTTGTTTCTTTTGATACAGCCCCATTATAGTAGAATTCCAAAAGGAGTTACGACAAGATTTGTATAGATTTTTTAAATAGATTACCTTTGAAGTCAAAACACCTCTCATCTTTTGGATCTGGACGAAGCAAATGAAGTGGTATACACAGCCATATCCCACTTAGTACCCGGATTTGCCTGTTGAGATTGTATCGGCTGTCGGGAATGGAGGTGATATACAATTCATCTTATACTCTTCAATCACTCAGTCGGAGGGCAGGATAACGCTGTTCTGTTTTCCTTGATTTAGCGGCAGTGATTTTGACATAGTCGGAAGCGGTCAGCTCCTCCGGCTTAACCCCCTCCTTTTGAATCCATGCATTTTGAAAGTCGATCGCGACGTGAGCCGGGGTTTCTTCTTGATGTCCCTGGCGAACAACTGGATAGCCAAAAAAAGTTGGATTCCAGCACCACGATCACCAATGATGCCGGAATCCAACCTTCGGTTTTATCCATTCTATGTTCAGCCAACCACCTTTTCGCTTTGTAATAAGGCGTGGTGTCAATAGCTTAGATTAAATCACCGAAGGGGAAGTATAAGAAAATTCAAATCAAATCAATCATTTCTTCTCTCTTTATCTTCTTCTCACTGCCTGCCGGATAGTTTTCGAGCAAATACTGTTTTAAACGCTCCGCCCATTTCTCTTGAAATCTTTCTATTTTTTTCATTTTTCCCATAAACTCTTCATCAATGTATTCATCAGTCACAATTTCAACGGGTTGCGGGTAATAATCCTGTTCACTTTCATAAGCCTGTCGGGCGGTATAAAGCACGGCATCCACTGCACAAGACCAAACATACTCAGCTTGAGGACCATATGCATTATCCCCTATAAATGATAAACCTTCAATATAAATCAAACCATCTTCATCCTCATTATCTACTGTTTCATAAAGTTCATCCCCACTGTGCTTCTTCTCCTCAACCCATTCCCAGCACATATTAATTGCTTCTCTTACCATAGGATACCATTCATAAATTTCTATTGTACTCATGACCTTTTCCATCAATGTTAACGCATAAGCTGCCCTAGCATCTCCATTTACGTTTTTAACCCATTCCATTCCGTGCATTGCAGCCCTCCGCTTTATCAAATATATATTTTAGATCGCACCGCTTCGGTTCCATCTTTGCAGTTTTTTGATCAATGTTGAATGATCAATCCCAAGAACTTTCGCGGCTTGCCGAAGGGACGGTTGCGACTGAATCGTCGCTAACACCAACTGTTGTTCATATCTTTCTACTCTCTCCTTTAAGGTGAGCGGATTATTGGCCAGCTGTGTATTTTGAATATGAGCAGGAAGATGGTGAAGCTCGATTACAAGGGACGGGACTGAGACAATCAGATTCTCCATCAGATTTTTAATTTCTCTAACATTTCCTGGCCAATGATAGCGGCACAACTGCTCCTTGGCATCGCGACTCAGACGTTTTTGAACGCGGTATTTTCTTGAGTAACTCATAAAGTAATAATCAATAAGAGCAGGCACATCTTCAGGCCGCTCCGACAAAGGCGGGATACTAATCTCCACAACCTGCAGACGGTAAAATAAATCCTGACGAAAGCGCCCCTCTTTCACCAGACTGCGCAGATCCTGGTTCGTTGCGGAAATAACACGGACGTTCACAGGTCGGGCTTGGACGCCACCGATCCGATAAACCTGGGGATCTTGCAGCACCCGCAACAGTTTCGTCTGCAAAGCAAGCGGCATTTCGCCAATTTCATCAAGTAAGATCGTTCCGCCATCCGCCAACTCAAATAATCCCTTTTTCCCTCCCTTACGGGCTCCTGTAAAAGCCCCGGGTTCATATCCAAACAGTTCCGACTCCAGCAGCGTCTCCGGAATCGCAGCACAATTCACTTTGATAAACGGTTTATTCCTGCGATCACTCAAATGGTGTATAAGATTTGCGACCACTTCTTTGCCAACGCCGGATGGGCCAAGCAACAGTACGTTCGTTGGATACGGAGCCACCTGCTTCACTTTTCCGACAATCTCTTTCATACATTTGCTTTCAGAAACAAAAGTGGTGTCTCCATCCATCGTCAGGTGATACTGATGTCGGTTCAGTTCGGAAAGTCCGACCACTTTCTCCAATTCTTCCGTGATCCGATTCAAACGCGTAATATCACGAACGCTCGTGACAACCAGCTGGATTTCTCCAGATTCAGCGAACACAGGGTTCCCGGTAATAATTACTTCCTTACCGTTCCTCAAGTTTTGCATCAGCGACATAGCTCGCTTATGTTCGATCACAAGAAGCGTTACCGAATTATTGATGTAGCCTTTTTTAATCAAATCAGTCATGTGTCGGCCAATAAGTTCTTCCCGCCGAGCCCCCGCCAGCTTCTCATATGCAGAATTCACAAGGAGTGTAACTCCGGAACCATCGGTAACATATACGCCATCCGGAATCCACTCGATAATTTCTGCGATTTTTTCCAACTGTTCCGGGTCAAAGCATTCTGCTTTTGGCAAGATACCCACCCCACGCGAAAATAAAATCGGTTCTTCAGTGGTGAAATTCATCATCGACCGGTGAATTTTGTCACCATTTTATTATAGCAACGATAATCGTAAATAGTCAAAAAAATCAATCTATAATCGGTGAAAAAATTCACCTATCATATCCGGTTTATACGATTTTGTCGGCATATACTGCGTGTTTTTATGTTGGCATGATTTTTGCTGTTGAATTATAAGCGAAATTCGATAAAGGGGGAGATGAGCATCGCAAACATCGTAAAAGCACGCCCGAAACTGTACGTTTTGGACAACGGACGCATGAGGATGGACAAAAACTGGATGATCGCTATGCACAATCCAGCTACTGTTGATAATCCGAACGCAGCAACGGAGATGATCGAGTTCCCGATTTATTCCGTCTTGATTGATCATCCGGAAGGAAAAATCCTTTTTGATACCTCATGCAACCCCAATTCCATGGGACCTCAAGGTCGCTGGTCAGAAGCCACCCAATCGATGTTTCCCTGGATCGCAAGCGAGGAGTGTTATCTGCATAATCGCTTGGAACAGCTAAAAGTGCGACCGGAAGACATCAAATTCGTAATTGCTTCTCATCTCCATCTCGATCACGCCGGCTGCCTCGAAATGTTTACCAATGCAACCGTGATCGTGCATGAAGACGAATTCAATGGAACCTTGCAAGTTTACGCTCGCAACCGTTCTGAGGGAGCATACGTTTGGGCCGACATTGACGCCTGGATCAAGAACAACCTGCAGTGGCGCACCATTAAACGCGACGAAGATAACGTCCCGCTGGCCGAAGGAATACGAATCCTCAACTTTGGCAGCGGACACGCATGGGGGATGCTCGGTCTGCACGTGCAACTCCCGGAAAAGGGCAATATTATCCTGGCTTCCGACGCGATTTACTGCTCCGAAAACTTCGGACCTCCGGTCAAACCACCGGGGATTATCTACGATTCACTCGGATATGTAAAAACGGTGGAACGCATCCGCCGCATTGCTCAAGAAACCCAGTCGGAAATTTGGTTTGGTCATGATTCAGAACAATTCAAGTCGTTCCGGAAGTCCACGGAAGGATATTACGAATAAGATCCAAGACTCTCAACACTATGTTTTCGTATAAGGAGGAATTGTCAGATGAAAATACGCGCCGCCGTTCTGTATGAGATGAACCTGCCAGCTCCTTACAAAGACAGCCAGCCACTTCGCATAGAAACTCTTGACCTTGACCCGCCCCAAATGGGCGAAGTGCTTATTCGCATACGCGCCGCTGGTTTGTGCCACTCGGACCTGTCTGTCATTAACGGCAACCGGCCCCGTCCAACCCCGATGGTTCTTGGTCACGAGGCGGCAGGTGAAGTCGTTGAAGTCGGTCCTGGTGTAACCGATCTCCAGCCTGGCGATCATGTTGTCTGCGCTTATGTGCCCAGTTGCGGACACTGCCTGCCCTGCCAAGAAGGGCGGCCGGGACTATGTGAACCGGGCGCCAACGCCAACAGCGTGGGAACTCTCCTGTCCGGGGAGAGAAGGTTGCACAAAGACGGGAAGGACATTCATCACCATCTGGGCATATCGGGGTTTGCGGAGTATGCGGTCGTATCAAGGAACTCCTTGATTAAGGTCGATCCGGAAATACCGTTTGATGAAGTCGCACTCTTCGGGTGTGCTGTTATGACCGGAGTCGGAGCTGTGGTGAATTCCGCCCGCGTCCCAGTGGGAAGCAGTGTGGCTGTTGTCGGCTTGGGCGGAGTCGGACTTTGCGCTATACTGGGTGCCCGTGCAGCCGGAGCAAGGAGCATTATAGCTGTGGATATAAATCCCGCAAAGCTCAAGACTGCACTTGAACTGGGGGCCACCGCAGCATTTGACGCACGCGATCCGGAAGTGACGCAACAAATTCGCGCGGCAACCGATGGCGGTGTGGAATTCGCATTTGAAACCGCCGGTGCAGTTCCCGCTATGCAGACTGCATTCGCCATCACACGCCGCGGTGGTACAACCGTCACAGCGGGACTCCCCCATCCGAAACACCAGCTCTCTTTCTCGCAAGTCCTGCTCGCCGCTGAAGAACGAACCATTAAGGGATCTTACATTGGGAGCTGCATTCCAGCACGTGACATTCCTCGTTTTATCGAGCTGTACAAGCAAGGGCGCTTGCCGGTCAACCGGTTGCTGACTGACCGCTTACGTCTTGAGGACATCAATGAAGGATTTGACCGCCTGGATCGCGGTGAAGTTTCACGGCTTGTTGTCACGATGTGAGTATGCAAAGTTGAAGGAGAGACTGTAAATGGCAGAATTGGGTCGATACTCTCTTTTTATCGGCGGAAATTGGACGGATGGACACTCAGGTGAAACGTTTGACATCATTAATCCGGCAACCGAAGAAGTGATTGCCACGGTTCCAAACGCCTCTCCCGCAGACATGCAGACTGCGATTGAGGCAGCTGTTGCAGTTCAGCCAGAATGGGCCGACACTCTGGCCTCGGAGCGCGCACATATCTTGCAAAAAGCAGCAACACTCATGCGTCAGCGCGCCGAATCCCTGGCCCGTATCATGACGATGGAAGAAGGCAAACCACTCTCTGAGGCACGTGGAGAAATTGCCTATGCAGTTTCTTTTCTAGAATGGTTTGCGGAAGAGGGGAAACGGATCTATGGCGACACCATTCCCTCTAGTTCGCGCCACAAGCGGATTATTGTTCTTAAACGACCGGTGGGCGTCACAGCGGCCATCACTCCTTGGAACTTTCCAGCCGCCATGATCACCCGCAAGTTGGGCCCGGCACTGGCTGCCGGTTGTACAATGGTTGTCAAGCCATCGGAACTCACACCTTTATCGGCTCTTGAAATCGCCCGTG
Source organism: Thermoactinomyces sp. CICC 10521 (assembly GCF_016055135.1). Lineage (NCBI taxonomy): Bacteria > Bacillati > Bacillota > Bacilli > Caryophanales > Thermoactinomycetaceae > Thermoactinomyces > Thermoactinomyces sp. CICC 10521. The sequence goes on from NZ_JAECVZ010000026.1 coordinate 29,494, forward strand.
TGTTCGAAGATGCCGGACTTCCAAAGGGTGTTTTGTCGGTGGTGGCAGGAACAGACGCGCCGTCGCTCGCCAAAGTTATTATGGATGACTCCCGCGTCCGCAAGGTTTCCTTTACGGGATCTACAGAGGTCGGCAAGATCCTGATGCGTCAAGCCGCCGATACCGTGAAGAGGATCTCGCTTGAACTCGGGGGACATGCCCCGTTTATCGTCTTTGAAGATGCCGATTTGGACGCCGCCGTCGACAACGCAGCGATTTGCAAAATGCGCGGTATAGGCGAAACATGCGTCTCCGCCAACCGCTTCTACGTCCACCGCTCGATTTTGGAAGCCTTTACCAAAAAGTTGGCTGCACGCTTGTCGAGCATGCAAGTGGGGAATGGATTAGACGAAGGAGTCCTTGTCGGTCCGCTCATCGAGCCGGCTGCGGTGGAAAAAGTGGAACACCATGTACGTGACGCCATATCCAAGGGAGCAAAGCTCGTCACCGGTGGCAGTCGCCACGGAGACCGCGGTTATTTCTTTGAACCCACCGTGCTTACCGATGTTAACCACTCTATGGTCATCACGCAGGAAGAAACATTTGGCCCTGTTGCCGCCGTTCTTCCTTTTGACACCGAAGAGGAGGTCATTCGGGCTGCCAACAACACGCCATATGGCTTGGCGGCCTACTACTTCACCAGGGATGTCGGCCGGGTGATACGGCTTGCGGAACAACTCGAATACGGGATTCTCGGAGCCAACGACGGCCTGCCGTCAACCGCGCAAGCCCCGTTTGGAGGAATCAAGGCTTCCGGGATCGGACGGGAAGGCAGTAAATACGGAATTGAAGAATACTTGGACATTAAGTATCTGTCGCTCGGGATTTCATGAAATTGCCAAAGATACTTTCCGGTAAAAACCTGATGAGCGCTTCTCATCTTTCTTTTAACCGTACCTTTCCGGCGGCTTTACCATTCCAGTTGTGATCAAATAAACATCCCGACCGGCGACCGCAGCTTGTCGTTTGCCCTCACCGCTATTGGCCCGCTTCAGCCAGCGCTTGACTCAAACGTGGAAAAGTAACCGCTCCTCGTAAGATAATACCCATTGTAGTTCAAAGTTGGAAACAGGGAAAAGGGGCTCGCATTCTCCTTTTCCCAAATGATCCATATAACTAACCTCTGCCTCCTTTACAAATATGAGAGTAGGGACTTCAATCGCACGAAGTCCCTACCATTAAAATTAATCCTCTTCATTGACTCCAAACCATTGAAGGTCAAGGGATTTATTTTACTTACCTTAGACTCTATTGCATCATCAAAACAAGTATCCATATCAAATCCTTGCGGATACTTTCTTCGATGTACACATCTATTCTTCCACAAACACTTTTTGAATTTGATTTTTGTTTTCTTTTTTGCCGCGTATACAGACAGAAGCTGCTCCAATTGATTATCGAGGCCATAATTTCATAGATGGCTCAAGTATGTTCAAACTGGCAGTAGTTCATTAGTTTGCTCACTTCATTTACCTCTAGTTAGATTTTTTCTAAATTACGGTCATGTCTGTTTCCTTTCCAGGATTACCCTCCTGATTAAATATTCAATTTTATAAAAATATTTAATTTATTTTTCGTCTGCTACTGTTTCGTTATTTAATTGACTTGTTTCTCATTTTTCTTCTGGATGGAAAATAATTTTCACCGAATCTATTTCTCGATTGATTATTTTTCGGAATACTTCCGGTCCTTCTCGTAAAGATAAACGATGAGAGATCATATTAGTAACTTTGATTTGTCCTGTACTCATATAACGTACGGTTGATGCCCACTCTTTACCAGGGAAAGGAGCTGAAATGGCATTCCATGATCCATAGACTTTTAATTCATTTCGAACAATTTTTTCAAAAAAGAATCGTTCAATATGAATATTCGCATATGGAATCCCCATGAATACAACTTCTCCCCCTTTTCGAGGCAATGCAAATACCTGTGCCGAAGTAATGGGAGAGCCTGCTGATTCAACAGCTAAATCAACACCACGACCATTAGTATAGTCCATAATTTGTTCATATGCTGGTTTTTCTAATGAATTGATCATTACATCTGCACCAAGTTCTTTAGCGATTTGTAGTTTCTTATTGTCAATATCAATGGCATAGACTTTTTTTGCCCCAAAAATTTTAGCCCATTGTACAGCTAACAATCCAATACTTCCAACACCCATAATGGCTACTTCTACTCCTGGTTGAATGCTAGCATGATAGAATCCATGAGCTACTACAGCAGATGGTTCTACTAATGCAGCAGTATCATACTCTACATTGTCTGGTAGTGGTATAATATGACTTTCAGGCAATTTTGTATATTCGGCATAAGCACCGGGACGATAAGCTCCTATTACATGAAGCTTTTCGCATTGAGCAGGTTCTCCTCTGCGGCAGCCTTCGCATTCTCCACATACAAAGGTAGGACAACCAGCAACTCGATCTCCAACTTTAATTCTTTTTACATCTGAACCCACTTCTGTTACTTCTCCAGCGAATTCATGACCAAATGTCATGCCCGTTACATAAGGTCCAAGTTTTTTATATCTTGATATATCCGAACCGCAAATCCCTACAGACTTTACTTTAATAATCACGTCGTCAGCGTTTTCAATGACTGGCATGGGTACATTATTTTCAAAACGCAGATCTTGCTTTCCATATAACTTTAATGCCCTCACTATCAGCACCTATCCTTTTTTATCAACGATTTTCAGTAAGCATTTGATACTTGACTATTAAAAATCACTACTGCACCACTTGCACCAAATTGGTTCACACCTGCTTTACTGATTAAATCTGTTTTTAGTCCTCTACTGGTGTCAACAATACTTTAATCGCTTCACCACTTTTAATTGCATGATAGGCTTCGTCCCATTGAGTAATATTAAATTCATGTGTTACTAGTGCTTTCGCATTTACTTTCCCCTCGTTCATTAAAGCAAGAGATGGTTCCCAGTCAGCAGGTTTTTGACTTCTGCTTCCCACAACTCGGATTTCTTTTTGAATGATTTTTTCAAGATCAAATTGAATATCGGGTTGGGTGAAAAGTCCAACCTGCACATACTGTCCTTGTTTTTGCAATAGATCAAGCCCTTGTTTAGCAGCTGGAACTGCACCAGAACATTCTATTACTACATTACAACCGTAACCATCGGTTAATTTATTAATAAGATCTTTTATATCTTCTTCTTGTGTATTCATAACATAATCAATTCCCAGTTCTCTTGCTTTATCTAAACGAACTTTATCATTTGTAAGTCCGGTAATAATTACTTTACCACCACGTGCTTTAGCAACTTGGGCAGCTAGTAGCCCTATAGGTCCTGGGCCAATGACTACGACAATATCACCTTCATTTATTTCGGTCTTATCTATCGCATGGTGTGTACATGCTAATGGTTCCGTCAAAGCCGCTGATCGAAAATCTACATTTGCCGGAAGGTGATGAACACTTTCTTTACGGGCAATTAAATATTTCGCAAAAGCTCCATCTTGGTGTGTACCTAACCCTCTACGAAGACTACAAAGGTTGTAGTCTTTGGACTTACAATATCGACAATTCCCACAAATATAAAAAGTTGTTTCGGAAGTTACACGGTCACCCACTTTAAAATCAGTTACACCTTCGCCAACCTCTGCTACGACACCAGAAAACTCGTGGCCTAATGTTACAGGGACACCTACCTTGTAATGACCTTCATACGCATGAATATCCGAACCACAAATACCTGCATATTTTACTTCAATTTTGATTTGATCTTTTCCAGGCGATGGTTCAGATTTATCTTGAACTACAAAATGCCCAAAGCCAAATTCCGTTTTTACCAATGATTTCATAACAAATGCCCCCAATATACTAATGAGAATCAGACTGATGTCTCATAAGCAAAGGTGTCAGGAAAACTTGACTATACCTAGCAACCCATAAAAATAACTAAACCTTTCCCCATTGACACCATACCAGGTTCATTTGAATACAGAAAAAATTTTCCAGATAATCCAATTGATTAAGTTACCACCTTGGTCAATACTTGATACCATCGCTGATCCTTCAGGCAAATTAATTTTGGCTACCTTCGCCATTTCTGTAAATACTGGTGCAATATCTGTTGCCATGTAAAGAGAAAGCGCTATCATAACCGTTCCGACGATCAAAGAGGGTACAATGTTTCCTCTTGCTGCACCAACGACAAAGGCAATAACAAAAGGAATAGTAGCTAAATCACCGAATGGTAAAACAGCATTACCAGGTAAAATAACCGCTAGTAATACAGTAATTGGTGTTAAGATAAGGGCAGTTGCAATTACTGATGGATGTCCTAGTAATACTGCTGCATCAAGTCCAATATAGATTTCTCTATCACCAAAGCGTTTACTTAACCATGACCGTGCGGATTCTGACAAGGGAATTAACCCTTCCATCAAAATCTTAACCATCCGCGGCATTAATATCATCACGGCTGCCATGTCCATGCCAATTTTAATAATTTTCCCGATATTATATCCCGCTAATGCTCCAATTGCCGCCCCTAAAATCAGACCTATTACCATTGAATCTCCAAAGATACCGAAACGTTTTTGAATTGCATCTGGATCTGTATTTAACTTGTTCAGTCCAGGAATTTTTTGAATTCCTCTTACTAAAAAAATAAATGGTGCATATGAAATCGTACTACCTGTTGCAACTGAAACGCCTGGCATTTCATAGAAATCATTTACGATTGGTTGAGTCCAGTCAGCAATTTTAAGACATACAATCTGGAAGATTACTGCTGCAATTAGCCCCAGAACAATACTATCTGAAACTGTATATACTAAAGCAGCCATAAATGTATAGTGCCAATAGTTCCAAATATCCACATTCATTGTTTTAGTTGTTTTTGTTAAAAGCATGACAACGTTTACAACCAGTCCAATCGGAATGATAAATGCTGCTACAACAGATGCCCATGCAATCGATGATGTTGCTGGCCAACCCACATCAATAACGTTTAAATGTACTCCCAGTCGATCAACCATTCCTTGTGCAGCAGGACCAAGGTTTGACGTTAACAAGTCAATAACCAGGAAAATGCCGATAAATGCGACCCCGATTGTTAAACCAGAACGAAATGCTTTACCTGGCCTTTGTCCAAAGAATAATCCTAAGATAAAGATGGCTACTGGAAGGATTACTGTTGCTCCTAGACCTAAAAAACCTTTCATAAAATCGGCGAATGCTTGCATGTGAATATCTCCCTTCCAATAGATATCAATCGCTTGTCATCAAGATTATTTTTTAAGTTCCTCGAGAATTTGCTTTTTTGTTTCTTCAATTCCTATACCAGTTAGAAAATTACGTGCATTTATAACGGGAAATCGATATTCTTTTTTCGTCATGGCCGTAGTGACTAGCAGGTCCGCTGTATCTTCATATGCCCCCACTTCAGCTATTTTTATTTGAATAAGATCAATTTCTATATTATTTTCTTTTGCTAACTCCTCAATTGCTTTAACCACAACAGTGGATGTCGCAATTCCGGCACCACATGCAACAAGAACTTGTTTTTTTGCCATTTATTCACCATCTCCTTCAACTAAATTTAACTTTTCTTCTAAAGTACTTTTTATTTCTGTTTTATTTTTTTGATTCACTAAGAATTTAAGAACCTCTTCATCTTGAAAAAGTTGCATCAGTTTTTGTAAAAGCAAGAGCTGTGAATGTGCCTCATCCATGGCTAACATAAATATTAGCTGTACTGGTGTTGTCTCACTATCATCACCCATGATGACAAAATCAACTGGCTTTTTTAATACAGCTACGCTAATTGATTTTCTAATAACATGTTCAACATCGGTATGGGGGATCGCTACAGAAACCCCAGCAATCGGGAGACCTGTTGCAAATTCTTTCTCCCTTTTAATAATGGCAGGAATAAAGCTCTCTTTCACTAACCCATTATCCACTAAATTCTGTGCCACTACTTCAAGTATTTCTTCTTTTGAATCACCTTCTACATCAAGCAGAATGACAGATTCATCAAAATACAATTCACTCATATCCACACCCCTAAGCCTTCTCAATAATCTTTAGAGAATATCCTAACAATCTCATATACTTCTTCGATCGATTCAGCATTAATTAATTTATTTCGTTCATTCTCATAACCAGCAAGATTTATCAACTGCATTAATGCATGTATATGTTGATGTTTATCAACCGCAGAAATCGCAATAATCAGATTAATATTGTAATTATTTAGATATCGAACGCCATCTTTTACTCTTAACAAACTCATCCCGACATTATTTGCTCCATCTTCGGGTGCTGCATGCGGTATAGCCATATTCGGCCCAATGACAATGTATGGATCCTTTTCACAATATCTAATCATCGCATCAACATATTTTGGTTTGATTTTACCGCTTCGAATAAGTGGTTCGGCACTGATTCGAATGGCCTCTTCCCATGAATCAACCGAATCTATTAATGTAATATTTTCTGGGATAATCAGTTGATCCAAATTTAGGTCTGTGGAATAAATGTTTTGTTCCACAAAGGAAGAATAACCTTCTTTATTGAAGTATTTCTCCATTTCTTCTATTAAGGCGCTTTCATCACTTATAATCGAATATTTTTTGACAATTTCTACAACATCCTTAATATTGATTTTATCCGGTATATATCCATGGACTGCCAACATCACTTGTTTTCTTAGTTGATACTTTTCTTCATCCCCGAGAAATGCTTTTGTCACAAATAGTTTTTTTTCAGTTTCTAGATAAATGGGTGCAAACACAACATCATAATCAAGTGGGTAATGTAAAAATTGGCGAACCGATAAAAAATCCAAGAAAATAAACTCCGGAAATAATTCTCTTAATTCATTAAACATTATCCTTGAAACAGATACACCCTGCGGACAAACCACTATAGCTTTAACCTTTTTTTCTATGCTTTCGCCTTGACGTTTCATCCAACCGCCAATCAGCATTGTAATAAAAGCGATTTCATTTTCAGGAATATCGGTACCAATCAACTCTTCAAGCGGACCGATAGAACGTTTTACCAGATGATGTAATTCTTTAAACTCTTTGCTCAAAGAACCTTGAAAGACAACTGTATTAGTCAGCTGATATTTGATGCGATAATAGGCTGGTTTTATATGTTGCAAAAGCTTATCTAATAGTTGATCTCGATCCTGCAAGTGGATACAAGCACTTTTTTCAAAATGTCTTAACATATTATCGATGGCTGGAACTAGATTGGGAATGCGTTCATCATTAGCAATTTGACTTGAAAAAACATTAGTTGTTAAAAGATGTAACGTAATAAACAGGCGTTCAGTAACCGGAATATCAGTATCATGGAGAATTTCTTCTGTTGCTTTGTATTCTTTTGTATCAGAAAGTTCTTCGTATTTTATAGCAAATGGATTAATGATATGTCCTTGTTCAATTCTTCGAACGACTAAAATGAGGACGTATGGCATTGCTTTTAATTTTTCATCTGTGAATTTTTGATTTAATTTATTCTCTACCTTTTCTATTCGTCTAATATAATCATTAACTTGTTCACTGCAGATACCTGTTATTTTTTGCAATCGATCTTCACCATTTGTCATTTGTAATACGGCATTTGTAATTTCAATAAGCAATTTTCGAATCTGAAATTCTTTTCCCTCTAATAAATAACCATGTTTTCTTGAATATCTAATATTTAAATCATACTTGTCCAAATAGCTTTGGGCCTGCTTTAAATCACTTAGGATTGTATTTTTGCTAACTCCCAATTCAAAAACGAAATGATTCAATGACAATTCCTCTTTAGAACTTAATAACATTAATATTATGAGCTGTACACGCTGTTCTTCTGTGAGGATTGTTGTGTCCACAACATCTTCAATCTGTTTGAGATTTCTGCCAAGTTTCTCTAAGACTGATTGAGCAATTACGAAATGTCCTTTTCTTGTTCTCTCTATTACAGGAAGATTATTAATCATCAGCCAATCATTTATTTTGTCGATACTATAACCGAGTTGTCTACGAGTAAGATTGTATTTCTTCTCTAATTCAATACTTGTTATGCTAGGATTACTCGTCAACTCATTCAAAATTTTTTTGTATCGATCACTTGGCATCCTTTTTCCTCCTTCTATTTTTGAATTTTATATCTTTTTAATTCTATTTTGAACACATTTTCATCACAATCTTATGTACTTATAATGTACATAATTGTGATTTACTTAGAATATCATAGTTTTTTATTTTATATTCATATAAATATATACTTTTAAGCAGAGCCAATCTCCCTTTTATTACTGCTATAATGACCCCATACGCTTCCAGACGAAAGATAAAGTATAATGGAAGGAAGCAAGAAAGGGGTCGTTTTTTATGGGGCGGCGAAAATGGACTGCTGA
>NZ_JAECVZ010000027.1:0-37692 GCF_016055135.1 Thermoactinomyces sp. CICC 10521
AATAGGTCACATCAGGTTTACTTTATCTGTATATATCCTAGAAATATACAAAACCCCATTCCTTTTCCGAAGAAAAGGGGGGGGTTTGTCATCAATCTCTGTCCAGGATTACTGGACACTTTTTTTGTGAAGAATCGCCGGTCGGTCGCGGGACCCGCTTCGACGCATTCTGATGGTTGGTCGGGGTATCCCGTTCCCCTTCCAAAGTTGCTTAGACTTTCACCCCGGGTTGTGCCGGCAAGTCATGGTCGTTTTTATGGCATAGGAGGATGCGGTTGACAAGCAGTCCAAAACCGAATACATTTTCCCTAGTGTGAGGTGAAGACCATGTCCAAGTCTGTACAAAAGGAAGGAATGACTAGCCGGGACCTTCAAGCCGCCAAACGCCGGAAACAACTTCTTCAAACAGCAAAAAAACTGTTTGCCGAGAAAGGCTACCATAATACTTCGACCAAAGAGATTAACCGGGCCATCGGAATGGCCGACGGACTGATCTATCACTACTTCTCGAAGGGTAAACTGGAAATTTTGCATACAATCGTACAAGATTCCACCGAAGGGAAGATCCAACATCTCGAAAAAGCCCTGAAAAATATGGACGCCGATATGCCCATCCGGGATATGCTGTTAAAAATCGCGCACATCATTGTAGATAATGCCGACAATGAGTTGATTGTCATCCTGATCAGGGAACAGCCTTTGTTGACGGATGAACAAACCGAATGGCTGACCCGGACGTTTGACACCGTTATCGGACAGCTTAGCGTCCTGCTCGAGAAAAGGATGCTGAAGGGAGAACTTCGCCGGTTGAATTGCAAACTGATGGCCCGCCAGTTTGTCAGCAGCATACAAAGTTACCTGATCGAGCAGACGATCCTCGGTGGTGGTAAACACCGGGATCAGACAGAGTCGGACAAGCACCTGATGGAACTCATCGATTTTTTGTTAGAATGCTGGCGTTAACGATTATCTCCCAGTTGAATCCCGGCCCTTTGCAAGCCTTGGTACCCGATGGTCGCCGGTCCGATCCTGCTGCCGTCTCCAAATCGAGGCGATCAGCGAACGGCCGGATTTGTTTTTCCATGACTGCCCGTTCCGCTCACCGTATCGTTTTCGCATCAACATTACCCGTTTCATTTCCCGCAAGGGAGCAGCGGAGCACGGCCACACGATCCCCCAATCTGAACACAGCCTGCATTTCCCCCGATTTCAATCACCGGCCCGCAAAATTCTTGCCCCAAAATCAACGTGTACTTTTGCAATCCACTGATCATGAAACACCGCACATCCGACCCACCAATTACACAGCACTTCACTTCTTCCGAGTTTTTCCACACTCCTCTAAAAAACATCCCATTTTTCATTCACCTTAATCCCTCCCTGAATCAATCTTCCCTGTTATGGAAAACAGCCGGACCGATCCCTGATCCCCTCCTGCTGTTCTTTCTTCCCGATGCATAGACACGCTCAATAATGCAAAACTATAATCATCATCCCGGCAAAATCGACCATTAAGAACTTCTGAAAGGATGGAAACCATGTCCACCAAGCATTCTGTGGTTGAAAACGCGCCATTAACGTCATTTCATAAACGGCTGACCTTGTACACGAGCGGAGGCCCTTTTTTGGATGGATACATTTTGAGCATTATCGGTGTGGCATTAACCCAGATCGAACCGGAGTTTCATTTAAACGCCTTTTGGACCGGAATGATCGGTGCCTCTACGCTGGTCGGGCTTTTTTTGGGCGGCCTGGTGTTTGGATATGTAACCGATCTGATCGGGCGTCATGTCATGTATACCATCGATCTGGTGGTGATCATGATTTTTTCCGTCTGGCAGGCATTTGCCGATGGGCCGCTGGAACTGTCCATCCTCCGGTTTTTGCTGGGAATTGCCGTCGGGGCGGATTACCCGATCGCCACCTCCCTGCTGGCCGAGTTCGCTCCCCGCAAGCACAGGGGAGGAATGTTGGGCGTTTTGCAAGCCAGTTGGTACCTGGGCGCTCTCGTCGCCTATCTTGTCGGCTATTTATTGTTACTACTGGGTTCCGGAGCCTGGCGCTGGATGTTGGCAAGCAGTGCGCTTCCGGCCTTCATTCTCATCTTCATGCGCAAGGGAACGCCGGAATCGCCCCGCTGGCTCTTGAAGAAAAACCGCATCCGGGAAGCCCGCGAAGTCCTTCAAGAAGTTTACGGAACGGATGCAGACATCCATAAATGGGAAGCGCAGGGCAAAAAAACGCGATTCAACAAGCTGTTTCAGGGCGGCTATTTGATAAGAACCACGTATATCGGCTTATTTTGGATGATTACGATTATCCCCTCATTCGCAATCTATACGTTCGGCCCTGAAATCATGGAATCAATCAATCTCAACAAACCGGAATTGTCCTTTATCGGAACGGCGGTAATCAGTTTCTTCTTTTTTATCGGCAACATCCCCGCCTTGCTCTTGCTCTACAAGATCGGAAGGCGTCCCCTGATTATCGTCTCTTTTTTGGTCATGGCCCTGGGATTGCTCCTCGTCGGCCTTTTTCCCAAGGGTCCGATCTGGATCACGATCATCGGGTTTGTCATCTATGCATTTTTCACCGGCGGCCCCAGCGTGTTAACCTGGATCTACCCCAACGAACTTTTTCCGACAGAAGTGCGTGCCACGGCGGTAGGGGTGGCCACGGCGATCAGCCGGGTCGGATCGTTCATCGGAACCTTTCTCCTCCCTTATGCACTTCGCTCGATCGGCATCGGCCCGACCGTACTGATCGGCGCCGGTTTAACTTTTATCGGTGTTCTCATTTCCATTGCATGGGCCCCCGAGACAAAAGGAAAAACCCTTGCCGAAGCCAGTACCGTGGAGTAGAAGCAGAAGCGCGATGAAAAGAGAGAAGAGGGGTGAAGTAACCCCTCCCTTTTTTATTGACTAACGATACAGAAGTTGAAAGAAGAACAATTATCATTACTTGCCAAACAGATATCGGACCTGTTTTCTCAAATTTATTATCATTGTCATTCTAAACTATATGCGATTCCGCTTACTCACCAGGCAGTTCGTGCACTTCAATACGTTGCGCTCAACCAAGCAAGTACTGTACAATCAGTCGCTGAATATTTAGGATGTGCATCGAATACAGCTTCAGAAATATTACGCCGATTATCCGAAAAAGGGCTTCTTATTCGTCAGCGTAATAAAGAAGACGAAAGGGTAGTCGAGTTGAGAGTAACAGAAAAGGGATGCCAAGCATACAAGAGCATACGGGTTTAGCACTTGATCAACTTAAAGATGTTTTGAAATCCATGCCGGAAGAAAAACAAGAGTTGATCAAAAACGGATTGGAACTTATCCTATTTTATGTAAGAAAGGGAAACAACAATGACAATCGTTAAAATCCTTGTTTCCGCTATTCTTATTGCCATCGTCACTCAGCCAGCCACCTATAATCCAAAATTAAGCGGGTGGATTGCTGCTTTTCCTATGATTAGTATGCTCTCACAAATTTGGTTAACAGTTCAAAACGAGGACAGATCAAATATTATAAACTTTCTCACGAGTATATTATGGGATTGATTCCATGTACTATTTTGTTAGCTACAGTCCTGCTCAGCCTGAAAAAGAATTTTCTGTTCCCCGCAGCCATCTTGCTTGGCATCTGTACCTGGACTTTATATACATTCATTTATCAACGGGTTGTTCAATAAAAAATAAGATGGACCCAGCGGGAGCAAATCTTCCGCTAAAACCACCCATTCCCCATGAATCCCGTGATCTACGATGGAGAGGAAAAAACATGAAAATAGATGGACATACCCACACCCACTATTGCCCACACAGTTCTGGAAAAGAAACAGCAAAATATATTGAAAGAGCAATCGAATTAGGATTTGATATTTATGTACTGACTGAACATCCCCCCTTGCCTGCTTCGTTTTGTCGCAAGCTTCCTTATCCTGAAGAGGTGGTTACTGCATTAGCCATGAAAGAAACAGAATTGGATTCATACATAAAAGAAATGCATCAACTGAAACAAAAATACAAAGATCAAATACAAATTCGTGTAGGACTAGAGCTGGATTATTTACCTGACCAACCTGATTGGACAAAATACTTACTGAAAGAGTATGCGAATTATCTTGATGAGACTATTCTATCACTTCATTTTCTTAAAGGAACGAATGGTTGGAGATGTGTAGATTTAACCCCGGAGGACTTTGAAGAAGGTTTAATCAAATACTACGGAGATTTTCATACAGTACAAAAAGTATATTATCAAACTTTAAAAGAAGCTGTTTGTCTGTTCCACCCCTCACGAGTAGGCCATCTCACTTTATGTCAAAAATTTCAGCATTACTTCATTAATGGGCGTCATGTTATGGAAGAGGCTAAGGAGGAAATACTTGATATTCTATCTATCACTAAGCGGAAAGGCTTATCGTTAGATTTTAATACAGCAGGGTTATATAAAAAATATTGCTTAGAAACATATCCCTCAGAATGGATTGTAAAAGAAGCTCTTAATCTCGGGATTCCACTTATTTTTGGATCTGATGCTCACGCAATGGATCAAGTAGGAAGATCATATGATCTATATGAAAAAGCAATGGATTAGCTTTACACACACAGCTCCCATTGGAAAAGAACGTACTGTTAAAAAATAAAATAGCTCCCCGAAATACCCGGGCAACTACTTCAAATCTAGAGAAAATGATTAAATATTCTTGGTTGGGCATCCTTTTTCGCCGGAACAGTCTGAGATCCTTTAATTGATATTTAATTGAGGAGCCTGTGTATGCATGAATTAGCACCCTTACCCTAAAATGGGTGCTTTTTTAATTCATCTTGTGAAGGGGAAAAGGTAACAAAACCCAAATTCACTTCCATTCGGCGACTGCTTTGCTAGTATTTCGCTACAAATGACTTTACATCTTTAAATTGAATTGATCTTCCGTTAAGGAAGAGAATGCGATGAGCGAAAAGAGAACAAAAAGAAAAAATATTATGAAAAAAACAAGGGAAATATGGGATGATTGGAAAGTGACGAGTAATATTCTCCGGTTTCTATTCTTATTTATTGCAGCCGTCGGCTCATTTGGGATGGCTATTGGCTTTCCAAAAAATTGGTCCAGCGATATCGATGCACCCATGATCAATTCATTAGTGTCCATCTTCGTGACTGTGCCAATTACCTTATTGACCGGGGCGGAATAATTTTGGTTACCGCTTATTCGGCCAAATTGAAAGAAACTATTTCAAATTGCCCAAGTATGCGTTTCAGGCAGCGAACACAAAAAAATGACTCGAAAAACCATAACGGCAACTCCAGTCCATATACGGAAAACCCAGGGATGACACGCTCATATTCATCCTGAGCATCTGTAATGGCCAACTTAGAACGAAAACAGCGAAGCCTGCTGGATAACGGATACTTTACGCGGGGGCGCAATCCGTTTTTAGTTTAAAACTGTGAGCCTAGCACTGCCAGTACAATCTTGCGTTTCACAATGAAGAACCAGACGATAAGTACCCACAGGAACATTGGCCTCAAAATTAGCATCGGAATATCCACCGTAACGGAAAGGATAATTGGAATCCCCTACTGAGAGATACCATTCAAAACCTGAACCGTTATTTCCTTTATCTACTTGGATTTTGACATGATACCCCGCCGGAACATAAAGTGCCCTGGTTTGCTTATACACATCGCCGTAATTCATCCCCACAAAAGATGAATCATAGGTTGAAGCGGCTACCGGCGAAGCCATTAACCCGACTGCTACCAAGAAAACAAATAATCCCCCTAATACTTTTTTCATCGTGCATCCATCCTTTCTCTTCCTCAAGATTCAAAAACCTACCAGTCAGTATATATAAACCGACTAGTTGGTTTATCTTTATTTTAACCATTTTCTGTGTCATAATCAATACGCAAATTAAAAAATTACGAAAATAGGGGATATTCCATGAAACATCAAGAGATGACGGAACGTACAATTCGAAAACTGATGGACGCAGGGATTGTTTTGTTTGCCAAGTATGGCTACAGCAACACCAGTATCAACCAGATTGTTAAGGAAGCCGGACTATCCAAAGGCGCATTTTATGCTCACTTCCCAACCAAAGAGGATTTCTTGATGAAGGTGCTCCGCCATGACCTGTCAGTACTTGCTCAAGTACAAAAAGAGCTGGCTGATCAGATGGAAGAATGGCGACAAGACCTTACGCGGTTGTTTGAAGTGATGAAGAAAGAAAACTCATAGGCAGTCCGCTTGATGCAAGGACGCTGGCGACTGCCGCAATGGCATTGTTCAACGGGTACAATGTGCAACATTACATTGATGATCGGATTGACATTAAAGAAATCCTGCCAGTATTTATTGAGCTGTTACAAGTTCAATCTCCTAAAGAATGGTCAGCATTCATATAAGTTGGCCTTGGCTTACTGATGCTCAGGATAAATATGAGCTTGTCATCCCTGAGTTTCCTGTATAAACACGAATGACTTGAGTTACCTTTATGGTTTCTCAAGTCATTTTTCCGTTTTCGAACAATTAGTGGCAAAATCGGCGTTCGCTACCTCCATCCCACTGCGGACGTCCTTTTTTTCGATCCAAAGGAGGGATTTGATGCGACCACTGGTAACTTGGGAACAGTTAAGTGTGATCTTGGCCAGGATCCCTATTATTGTTGAGTCTCCTTGAAGCGGGTGATTTTTTATTTCTTCGGAAAATATTTTTCAATTCGTTTTCGTGCCTCTTCCTGAATCTTTTGATACCCCGGGTCTTCCCTCCATTCTTTGTGAATCCGCTCCCGTTCCAGTTGATGCTTGGCGCAAACGATATCCGGGTAATCAAAGCTTTCTCCACAAACCCGGCAGAAGTAGACTCGGGGCTTCATTCATCTTCTTCCTCCTCTTGGATTTGTTCCGCCATCGATAAGCTTGTTTGCTTCTTTTTTTATCCCTTCTCGATTTCTTCCCGTTCTTGTTGCAATTCTTCCTCGGTTTCTTAAATGTTCATCAGTCTGTGTTTCAAACATGTCTTATAAAAACAGATAAGGCCCACCCTCAAAAGAACCTTTGACGGCAGGACAACTGACTCACTCCCTGGAACGTTTCGATCCTCTTACCGGGGGTGTATCTATTGATACTACTCAACTTGTTCAAGCTAATGACATTAATATTGGAGAGTTTCTATCCTCCTACTGGAGGTGTATTTATTGATTCCATTGATCATGCTTTGGCATCTTGTGCAAGGTTTTATAGTTTCAATCCTCCTACCGGAGGTGTATCTATTGATTCGACGAAGCCACCTGAGCCAAAGCGGAAGACGAAAAGTTTCAATCCTCCCACCGGAGGTGTATCTATTGATTCGGATGATATGGATAACGAGGATCTGTATCGATTCGTAGTTTCAATCCTCCCACCGGAGGTGTATCTATTGATTCTCCCGTTGGGCCGGGGTTTCCTCCCCGTCCCCAAAAATGTTTCAATCCTCCCACCGGAGGTGTATCTATTGATTCGGCGTTCACTGTACTCCTTAATTTTATTGGGCTTATTCGTGGTTTTCCGAACATCTCCCCGATTTGCCCAGGTTTCAGGCTTTTTTGACTGGATAACCTCCGTCCAAAAAGTCTGGGAGCCCTTTATTTTTGCGGACTTTGGCGTTTCCGAACAACCCTTGGGTCTTTTTCGAAGCTTCCGGTGTTCGCAAATGCCGGGAGAGAATTTTTCTTATTTTATTTTCAATTATAAGTTATCCATTTTGTTATTCGCAACCCAGCCTGACTGAAAGGACGGGGCTGATCTGCATTCCAATTTCGCCCGGGCGCAAGCAGGAATCCCGTAAAAATCCCCCCTTCGATGTTTTAATCTCTTTTGATTGTGATAATATTATTTGAAATATTATTAACAATATTCCAACCAATTATAACGAGGTCCATGATGAACTTCTCCCTTAAACCATTTTCGTTGCGGACAAAAATTAACATATTGGTGCTGCTGATCGTCGGTTTCGTGCTGATTCTGGTGATGTCGGGCCTGTCCTGTAACATTATCCAGTCGCGGTTTGAGGAAACCGGCAACCGCGCCCTTCTCCTTGCCAAAACCGTCGCCGGCATGCCGCAAATCCGGAATGCGTTTCTCCAAAAAAACCCTTCCGCGCAAATTGAACCGCTCGCCGAGGAGATTCGCAGGAGAACGGGGGCGGAATTCATCGTGGTGGGCAATATGCATCTCATTCGGTACAGCCATCCCAATCCCGCAATGATCGGCAAGAAAATGGTCGGCGGGGATAATCAATACGTATTGCACGGAAAAGAGAGCATCACCCAGGCTGCGGGAACACTCGGTCTCTCGATTCGCGGCAAAGCGCCGATTTTTGATGAACACCGGCGGCAAATTGGGGTCGTGTCCGTCGGTTTCCCCGTGCAAAATATATGGAACGATATTTTTGCTTCGATCAAGCACCTGGGGATGGTGGCCGCGATCGGACTGGTATATGGCTTTATGGGTGCACATCTGCTCTCCGGACACATCAAAAAACAGCTTTTCAACATGGAGCCTCATGAGATTGCCTTGCTCTCCCAAAAACAGCACGCGATTATGGAATCAATCCGGGAAGGAATATTGGCCGTTGACC
Organism: Thermoactinomyces sp. CICC 10521; assembly: GCF_016055135.1. Classification (NCBI taxonomy): domain Bacteria; kingdom Bacillati; phylum Bacillota; class Bacilli; order Caryophanales; family Thermoactinomycetaceae; genus Thermoactinomyces; species Thermoactinomyces sp. CICC 10521. Next base: position 8,633 of record NZ_JAECVZ010000027.1, read on the forward strand.
GTCAGGGCAAAATCACCGCCTGCAATCAGGAGGCCAAGCGGCTCATCGGTCTGGAACCTGACTGTGACATCATTGGCCAACCGATTCGCCAGATTGCTCCCAATTCCCGGTTGCCCGAAGTGCTCGAAGAAGGAGTCAGCCAGTTTGATCAGCCGATGATCATCCATAACTCGCTGATCATTGCCAATCGGGTGCCGGTTCTGTTGAATGGACGGGTCATCGGTGCGGTTTCCACTTTTCGCGATAAACTGGAATTGGACAAAATGAATCAGCAATTGAATGATGTCCGTCACTACGCGGATGCCTTGCGCAGCCAGCGACACGAGTTTTTAAACCGCCTGCATACCATTTCGGGGCTCATTCAAATGCAGGAGTATGAGCTTGTACGCGAATTTATCAACCAGGTCAATGAGGAACAACAACATCTGATCGAATTTTTCATGTCTCGCATCCATGATCCAGCCGTGGTCGGAATTCTGATCGGCAAAATAAACCGTGCCAAGGAGCTTGGAATACAATTGACCGTTGATCCCTCCTCCCATCTGCGGGAGCCATGCCCTCATCGGGAGGTGGTTATCTCCGTTCTGGGAAATGCGATTGAGAATGCTTTGGAAGCGCTCGCAGAAATGCCTGACAGGAAGGAAAAAGCGCTCGTTTCCGTCTATATCAACGACCAATCCGATTCGTTGCAGATCCGGGTAACGGATAACGGCCCCGGAGTTGATCCCGAACTGGGACAGCACATTTTTGAAAGCGGGATATCCACCAAAGGAAAAAATCGTGGCTTCGGCCTGGCCATCGTCTCCCGGCTGGTAGCGAAAGCCGGGGGAAAGATTGCCATGATTTCCGCAAATTCCGGGGCGACGTTGGAAGTGAACTTGCCAAAAGAAGAGGTGGTCATCTTTGATGCCGACACCGATCCGCGCCGCCGTTGTCGACGATGACTTTATGATTGCCAGATTGCACGGCAAATTGGTCGAATCGCTCCCCGACTATCAATGGATCGGCACAGCCCACAATTATCGCGAAACGCTCGATCTGCTGGAGAAGCAAAAGCCGGACCTCCTCTTGTTGGATGTTTACATGCCGGATCAGTCCGGTCTCGAAGTTCTGCGAAGCATCCGTTCGCACAACTCTCCGTGTGATGTGATCCTTGTGACGGCGGCCAAAGAGCTGGAAGTGGTGGAAGAAGGGTTTCGCCTGGGTATTTTTGATTATTTGATCAAGCCATTTGACCTCAACCGGCTGAAAAAATCCTTGGAAAAATATTTGTTGTTCCGAACCCGCCTCGCCAAATCGAATCAAAAGTTCATCGACCAAATGGTGGTGGATGATCTCAAAAAATTGCGCTCGGTCACCCATTCGGACAGATCCTGGCAACAAAAAGGAATCGATGTTCGGACATTGGAACGGATCCAAGCTTGTCTGGCCCGGTCAAACGGGTTTCTCAGTGCCGATGAAGTGGCTAAACTGGCCGGTGTGAGCCGCTCGACCGCCCGTCATTATTTGGTCTATTTGGCGGAAGAGCAGCTCGCCGAGGAGCAGCTGGCGTACGGAACGGTAGGCCGTCCCCAGTGCTTGTATCGCCTGAAATCCCCCAAGTGACTTTTCTTCTCCAAAAACGATCAATCCACCCGGGATGAAAGTCCAAAAGAGGATTGGACAAACATCTTCCCCCCGACAGATCAGCCCCGTTGGAACAGATGTCCGGCGGGGCTGAAAACCGGGTTATTGGCCTGCTTGATTTGCCTTTTCAACGAATTCATTCGTATAGGTCTCTTCCAATTTCACGTGCGCCTGTTTCAGCTTCGGCTTAAAGGCAGACAGTACTTCATACACTTTGGCCGGGCCGTCTTCCGGCATCTTTCCGTCCGGGGAAAACATGGACATGCTGCGGGACAGCGCGCTCACATACATCTGTTTGTCCCCGGCATAATACGCTTTGGGCAGCCGGCTGGCGATTTCTTCCGGCTTATGGGTTTGCATATAATTCAGCGTCTTGCTGAATGCATTGACCAATTTTTGCACAGTTTCCGGATGGGACTTAATGTAGTCCGATCTCAAGTAAAGACAGGCCGCCGGATAATCCCCTCCAATCGCCTGCCTCGTCCCGCCGGGGGTCGACATGTCCACAAGGGGCACAGCGAGATGTTTTGCCTGCAAAAGGGAAACCGTCGGTTCGGTTGTAACTGCCAGCCCGATTCTTCCCTGCTGCATGGATGCGATCAGCGTGTTTCCGGCACCGACAGGAACGGGAATGTAATCTTTTGACGTATATCCACCCTTGACAACAAGATAATTAGCGAGAAAGTTGGTGGAAGCCCCGAGCCCGGTCACGCCGATTTTCTTGCCCTTGAGATCACGAACCCCCTTGATTCGGTCTTTGTCCTTATTGTCAACCATCAAGGTTTCACCCGGGGTGATCCCCAACTGAATGACTGACTTCAGGTATTTTCCCTTCGACTGCAAATCGATCGTATGATCATAGAAACCGACCACGGCATCAACCTGTCCGGCAACGAGCGCCTCCTCCGCCGATTGCCCGGATCCTTGGTTAATCAGTTCAACATCAAGCCCTTCCTGTTTGAAATAACCCAGATTTTCAGTCAGTTTCGCCGGCAGGTAGATGATTTTTTCCATCCCGCCAACCATAATCTTGATTTCGGGCGGCCCGGAACCCTCCGGATCGGAAGAACTGCAACCGGTTGTCAATAAAGGGAGCATCCCGATCAGCGTTAAAACGGCTGCCAGTCTTTTGGTCAGAATCTTTCTCACTTCATTTCCCTCCCTTTTGGATGATTTACTCCTGCTTTACATGACGCCAGGCGATAAACCGCTTTTCCAGACAACCCACAGCCCAGTCGGCGATCAGCGCGGTAACCGAGAGCAGAACCATGGCCGCAAATACCCCGGTTGTGTCAAACGCCCCCTGCGCCTGGGAGATCAAAAAGCCGAGTCCTTTGGTTGCACCGATGAATTCCCCGACGACCGCCCCGACCAGCGCAAAGCCAAAACTGGAATGCAGGCTGGAGAGAATCCAGGTCAGCGCCGAGGGGATAATCACATGAAAGGCCAGTTGTTTTTTGTTGGCGCCAAGGAGCAGGGCATTGTTCACCAGATTTCTGTCCACTTCGCGGACTCCCTGAAATGCGTTGAAAAAGACCACAAAAAAAGTGAGAGTTACACCCAACGCAACTTTGGAGGACATATCCAGCCCCAGCCACAGAATAAAAATCGGCGCCAGGACTACCCGGGGCAGAGCGTTTAACATTTGAATGTAAGGACCGAAAATAACGGACAAAACTTCGCTCATGCCAAGGGCATATCCGGCAATCACCCCGAGAATCACTCCAAGCACAAAAGAGATGATCGTCTCTTCAAACGTGACGAGAAAATGGATGTACAACGGTCCCTGGCTCGTCCCGTTCTGAAACCAGTCCGCAATTTGCAGCAAAATCGCCTTGGGACTGGAAAAGAAGAACGGGTCGATGATTTTCCAATCGGCCAGCAGCTGCCACGAACCGACCACCAGAACAAATACGGCAGCTTGCAAGGCCAAGTTGCGAAAGCGGCGTTTGACCGCCTTGGCCCGCATTTCGCTCCGCCGGGAAACCTCCTCAACCGAAGCGGTACTACCTGGACTGATAAGATTGCTCATAGCTGATCATCACCTCGTCGCGCAAATCATTCCAGATTTTCTCGTGCAGTTTCAGAAACTCCGGGTCGAAACGGATTTCGGACACATTTCGCGGCCGGGGCAGATGAATGCGGTAGTCTCCTTTAATGGTTGCCGACGGCCCGGCAGTCAGGACGATCACCCGATCGCTCAGGGCAATCGCTTCCTCCAGATCATGGGTAATAAAAACGACGGAGGCCGATGTCTCTTCCCAAATCGTCAGCAATTCATTTTCCATCAATGAACGGGTATGAACATCAAGGGCGGAAAACGATTCATCCATCAGCAGGATTTGCGGTTGCACGATCAGGCATTGCGCCAAAGCAACCCGTTTGCGCATCCCGCCCGACAATTGGTGCGGGTAATGCTTTTCAAATCCTTTCAAACCGACCCGCTCTATCCACACTCTGGCCTCATCATAAGCTTCAGCCTTGCTAATTCCGCGTAGCCGAAGGCCGAGCGATACGTTATCTATCACCGTTTTCCAGGGAAAGGTATTGTCGGTTTGAAACACACAAGCAGCTTGTTTGTTCAACCCCTGCAGCGGTTCCCCCTGAATTTTGACCGTGCCGCCCGTCGGCTGTTCAAACCCGGCGATCAATCCCAATGTCGTCGATTTGCCGCATCCCGTCGGCCCGACAAACGAACAAAATTCCCCTTTGGCCATCCGCAAATGGAGATCCCGCAAAACGGTATGAACTTCACCGGAAGGTTTGACATACTCTTTCGTCACCCCGGCCAGTTCAATCATCGGCGGCTCTGCACCGCCCGTTTGTTCATTTTGGATTGGATCATTTTCCGCTAAACGCAATTTCCATCCTCCTCTCCTGTACGAAAGCGCTTTAATTTGAATTCTATATAACATTCTTATTGTTTTGTATATTTAGTCGAAAAGTGTGAAATAAACAATAAAAGAAATTTTGTTGATTTTGCCGATGAAAGAAACCATTTAAAAAGCCGAAATCCAAGCGGGTTGGAAATCGGCTGTCGGAATTACCGTAAGGTTCTGATCACTTCCAGATCATTTGTCTTCGTTTCGGAAACGGAAAGCCATGCCCGATCATTTCGCCAGTTTACTTCGACCGGGGTTTCAAAAAAAGCGGACAGGTTGGAACTGTTTAATACGGTCCGCGTTTCTCCTTTGGCAAAGACACGGCCCCGGCGAAGCAACAAGGTATGGGTGAAGATCGGCAGTATTTCCTCAATGTGGTGAGTCACAAACAGCAGATGAGGGGCATCTGAACTTTCGGCCAGCTGACGAATACTGGACAGCAATGCCTCTCTGGAGAGAAAATCAAGCCCGTTGCAAGCTTCATCCAAAATCAACAGTTTGGGTGAAGCCATCAAGGCGCGGGCAATGAGCAGCTTCTGTTTCTCCCCTTGGGAACAGGTTTGATAGGAACGGTCGAACAAATGGCCGCACTCCAATTGCTCCATCAACTGACGGGCTCGTTTCACATCATTTTCGCCTGTTTTTTCGTACAGACCGATCGAGGCGAACTTCCCGCTGAGCACCACATTTTGCGCCCGCTCCCGTCCATTGATTCTCTCTTGCAGAGACGAACTGACCCAGCCGATCGACTTCCGCAGTTCTCTTAAGTCAACTTTGCCAAACGGGTGGCCCAACACGCTGATTTTTCCTTGCGAGGGCCAGAAATAACCGTTTATGAGATTGAGCAATGACGTTTTCCCCGACCCGTTCAGCCCCAATATCGCCCAGTGCTCACCTGGTGAAACCTTCCAGTTGACCTGATGGAGAATCGTCTGATCTCCCCTTCTCCAAGTAACATCGTTCAGTTCAATGATGGCCGCCAATCTTGATCTCTCCTTTTCCGGTGAAAATCCCATCGCAAGCCGGGGCATGGGAACCCCGCTCCCGTTTTGCTCAGTCTCTATTTCGGTTGTTCCGAAAAGACACAAAGATGTTCCTCACTTGTTTCATTAACAACCTTACAAAATTATTCGTTATGATATAATATTCTCCCATTTTTAACAACAACCCAAAAGGCTGAACAAGCGGAGATTTAACAAAATACGGGACACTGATTCATTTTCACACATACACTGAATATTGCGAATATAACAAATCTGTAATAGTATAATAACATGTCGCTATAAAAATAGTTTCAATCCAAAAATGAAATTCCCCAACCAGGTAACTGCGAAATACTTCCAAAGGAGGCGGTGGAGATTGAACAACACGCTCCCAAACCGGCGTTGGCTTCGCATTATTCCCCCTGCAATTTTGGTATACATCGTAGCTTTTATGGACCGCACCAACATCGGATTCGCGATGGCGGGCGGAATGGATCGGGAGCTCGGGATGACAACTTCCCTATCCGGACTTGCTGCCGGAATTTTTTTCGTCGGGTATATTATCCTCCAAGTTCCCGGCGGAATCATTGCCGAAAAAGGAAGCGCAAAAAAGTTTATCGCCTGGACGATCATCGCCTGGGGCACACTGGCCACCGTGACCGGATTTGTGCAAAACGCGACGCAATTGATGATTCTCCGGTTTCTGTTGGGAGTTGCTGAAGGTGGGGTTTGGCCGGCGATCCTGGTTATCATCAGCCACTGGTTTCCCAACGAAGAGCGCGGGCGAGCCAATGCGTTCTTCATGATGAATATTGCAATCGCTTCCATTATTACCGGCCCTTTGTCCGGATGGATCTTAAGTATTTGGAACTGGCGCATGGTGTTTATCATTGAAGGGATAATTTCACTGGCTTTGATCTTCGTCTGGCTCCCTCTGATCAGTGACCGGCTGCAAGATGCGAAATGGATTTCCGAACAGGAACGAGACTATTTGGTGAAACGCTGGCGTACGGAACAGGAGTTGCTCAAGGCAAATCCGCAAGGCCCCGCCTCATTTGCGGAACTCTTCGCAAATAAAAACATGTGGAAGTTAATTCTGATTTATTTCTGCTATCAGACCGGTATTTATGGCTTTACCCTGTGGCTTCCGACCATCATAAAGCAATTGACACATGCGGGAATGGGAAGTGTCGGGATTCTGTCCGTTTTTCCGTACATCGCAACGATGATCGGGCAATACCTGTTCGCAACCCTGTCCGACCGGAGCATGAATCGAAAACTGTACACAGGGTTGCCGTTACTGGGTTTTGCGCTCTGTTTGCTGTTATCCGTTCAATTCCAAAGTCAGATTTGGGTATCCTTTGCCTTTCTGGTTGGATGCGGATTTTTCCTGCAGGCCGCATCCGGCGTTTTCTGGGCCATCCCTCCGGTTCTCTTTTCGGCCAATGTTGCCGGGGCAGTGCGGGGAGGAATCAACGCACTCGGGAACCTGGGCGGTTTCCTCGGTCCGTATATCGTGGGCTGGCTGACTGCTTCCTTCAGCCCCGAAGCAGGAATATACGGGTTGATTCTATTCCTGGCGACAGGATTTCTCCTGACACTTTCCTTGCCGGAAGCGACTACCGGGAAATAGTCAGAAAATTGAAACTGATGGGCATCGGGGTAAGAACAAACATCTTCCGGAGCAGAATTAAAAAAGTCCTCTCCCCAAAAACACCGGGGAGAGGGCCTGCTTTTCCTTCGGACTTCTTACTCCGCAACGTCCAAATTCGTTCACCGATGGCAGCATGGAAAAGAAAAGATCCGGAAAAACGATGAGAGAACCGGGGATGGCCCAAAGCTCTTTACACATCAAGATCATGATGGTCCCTGCGAATCCAGAAAGGACAAACCGAATATTTCGTATTTATCATCCTTCTCTTCCCTTATGTCGGACTCGGCAAATGATCAAATGAATTCTTATTAATACCGGCATGGTCCATCACTCTGCGTAAATCAGTCACAAACTGCATAAAATATTCTTCCTTATTTTGGCTGCCGGCAAAGTCTTTCAGATCAGAATCATTGGATAATGAGTCATACAATCCTCTCAAATCATCGACAAGAACCTTTTTCATATCCGCTTTGGTAATCGATTGATCCATCCTGCATTCATTGACGAGGGTCTGCAATGTTTCTTGAAGGTCAAGGTGATCATAGGACGGATGAGATAACAAAAACTTTAAATCATAAAGATCTTTAAACCTGGGTCTGACAATCGTTTGATGCAACTTCCAAGCAACCTGGACCGAGAGGGGGATGGTGTACGGAACGATGAAACGATCTCCATAAACGGTCCGATACTCTAACGGAACAGGTTTGACGTCCAATTCCAAGTTAAACGAAATATCCAGAAAAACGGAATCATATTCATCATAATCCTCATCAGGATCTCTTGGCTCATCTGTGAAATAATAAGCAAGATATGTATTGACTGTCGGAAAATCATCTGCCATGGCATAGTCTATGTTTCTCCAATATCCATATTCTTGAAAACTCACAAACTTGATTCCGTCGTTCAAATCCATTTCTGTCACTTGAGTCATCCAATTTGTGAAAGTTTTATAGGCTTGATTGACATCTGTGATTTTCTCCAAATACAAAAAGTCGATGTCTCCAACATACCGAATATCCGGATTCTCCAAATATTGTCTCGTTAACAGGCTTCCTTTTAATGCAAATGGCATATCCACCAGTGATATCCTTCTCAAAAGCGCCTCCATCACAACCAGTTCGATTTCCGTCCAATCCATATCCTTTAAATTTTCCCGACTGATCACGATTCTCTCTCCCTGTTTTCATGAAACCTCTCACGAAAGCCATCCACGATCCAATTCTTCTCTGCTGTCGTAGATACATAATTCATATTGTTCTTTTACAAATTCAATGCCATTTCCCTTTAAAACAGAATGGATCTTCTCTACTCTCTCATAGAATTTTTCCTTACTTTCATATTCTCTGACGGTTATAAATCGCACTTTTCCATTGGCATTTAAAGAGTTTCTGGAAAGATGCCCGCCCAGACCTGCGCACAAATTCTTTACCATGGCAACATCATCAACCTCAATTTTTCCATGCCATTCAAAGTAAGGCTTAGAATGCTTGGTCAGTGGTTGATAAAAGTACTGTTCTTCATTTGGAGACGTCTCTACTTTTTTTCTCATGATGGTGAATCCATTTTCTTGAAACTTGGTTACAATCTTGTCGACTTCTTTATTCGCTTCATGAAAATCCGTCCTTTTAATCACTCCCGTAAACATTGGCTGACGGATGTAATCTCCTTTATCCAAGACGATCATTAGAGGTTTGACCTGTTCCGATTGACAAAGCCTTATGAATGCATCCCTTTCAGCAGGGCTTAAATCCTGGACTGTAATGTGAAATTCAAATTCCATTGGTCTCACTCCTGGATATATCTTTCATTATGTTTGCGCCATTTTTTCATTTTAAAAATAATAAAAAACATTTATCAAGAACAGTCAATTTTGGAATTTTGAAGGCTCCCCAGCCCATTTGAGTCGTGTAAATGATGAAAATGGAGCAGAGGCAATTATACGTCAGTGTATTTGCCACATTGCGTCAAGCACGTTGCTTTCATGGTCTTTGGCTTCGGATGCACTTTCCAACAGATCGATATGATGTAGGATTACAGCGCGGATCGGCTCCAATTCCGCCTCTGCTCACTGCTCGTCCAGGATCAGCCCCCCCTGCCAGGCGTTTGCAATCTCTTTCGGGTATTCCTCTTTACTTTGTCTGACAAGATCTTCCGTTTGGATCAACCAGCTGCGCTTATCACGGTCCCGACGTTGCCTTCTTTACGATCTCCATATCCATTCCTCCCCGGATTGGTGCGGGAACGGCCAACCCGATCTGTCCATGTGTATCATTCTCAACCCCGGTTTAGAGAGAATCAGCATCGGTCAATTCTCCATAAAAGGGAGTGATTCAACTTTTTTCAGGCACCTCCGGCAAAATCGTTGATCTTGGCCAAAATCACCCCGTCACTTGGACACTTGCAAGATCACCTTGTTCGCTTGGCGTTCGGCGAAGAGCCGATATCCTTCCGGCGCTTTCTCCAGAGGCAGACGATGGGAAACAACCACCGTCGGATCAATCCGTCCACCCTGCACCAGTGCCAGCGTCGTATCAATGTCACGGTGGATATTGGCAACTCCGAGGCGAAACGTCACATCTTTCACCAAACTGGCCATCAACGGATAGGCAAAGGTATCTTCCGCTGTAATGCCCACGGCGGATATGCGCCCGCCCCCGCGAACAAGCTCAAACCCCAAAGCAAGCGTGGCTGAACCTCCAACTGCTTCGATCACAACGTCCGCCCCTTCACCGTCGGTCCATTCGCGGATTTTTGCTTCCGCATCCATCTCCTTTGAGGGAACCGGGATCGCACCCAGCTGCGCGGCCAGCTCGGTCCGCTCTTTGACGAGATCAACTGCGAAGACCTGGGAAGCTCCCAGAGCAAAGGCACTCTGAACTGCCATGATCCCGACCGGACCGCAACCGATCACGGCAACGTTTTCTCCGGGCTTCAAGCCGCTGTTCACAACGGCTCCGTAGGCAGTGGTCAGAATATCTCCGGTAAACAACGCCTGTTCATCGCTCAACCCATCCGGAACCCGTCGCAGGGTATAGTCCGCATACGGAATACGCGCGAATTCAGCCTGTGTCCCATCCAAATTACCGAAGGCCACGCCGTAGCCCAGTACACCTCCAAACCGACACTGGTTATAGTGACCACGCCGGCAGGTTCGACATTTGCCGCAAGCAACGTGAAAGGCTCCAACCACCCGGTCCCCCCGTTTGAAACTTTGCACTTGTGGCCCCACTTCTTCGACTACCCCCACATACTCGTGTCCGATGATCGCTCCCGGCATCATCCCCGGGATCGTGCCGTGATAAAGATGCAAATCGGATCCGCAAATCGCCGCTGTCGTAATCCGCACGATCGCATCAGCAGGTTCCTGTATCACCGGATCCTTCACTGTCTCAACCCGCACATCACCCACGTCGTGAAATATGACCGCTTTCATCCGCGTTTAACCCCGCCTTTTATTTGAATATAAATTCATATAAATCTACCTATATTTTATTATATTAAGAATATTTATACAACTAAGTTCATCCCGTCTTGTTCCATGTCGATATTTTTTGCAAATTTGCAAAAAAGCCTTGTCAAGAAGTGACTCACTAAGATAAAATAGCATCAAGACTATTATATAACAGATTAAAAAATCAGATATTGTAATATTACAACAACTGACCAATGGTTTCATACAACAGCGAAATATAAAAAACCGAATCAGGGGGAATGAACCGATGAAAAATGACGTTTTCCAGCGTGATCGCTTTTCCCAACAGAACATAAAAGGGAAAATTTTGCCTCCCGGAACACCCTTTATCCCTCCCTTCACTCCCCTTCCGGAGTGGCAGTATGCTTACCGGGTGATCATCTGCCAGAACGACCAAAGCTGCCGCCAAATAAAAGCCGTCAGAAAAATCGTCCCCGTTGCCAAACCGAAACCAGGCCAAGTGTTACTGTACATGCTGGCAAGTGAAGTAAATTTTAACGAGCTTACCGGGCTGGCCCATGAGAACCAACCGGAATTCACCGTAACCGGTCACCGCGGTCTGGGGCTGATCGTGGCAACCGGCGATGACGTAAAACGGGACAACGGGCTGAAAGTCGGAGATATGGTCACTGTTCATCTGGTGAAAAATCCGATACCTTCCGCCACAAACACCAATGGCCCGGAAACCAGGCTGATTACACGCCTGCTCGGAACCCATCAGCAGTTTGCCCTTTCCCCCGTCACGCAGGTTACCCTCCGGAATCGCCTGTGGGAAAGTTATTGGAAGCAAAAAGAGCTTGCCATCAAGATTATCCCCTTTGCAAACCTTGAAAACGAGCAGGACGGACTAGATGACACAGATCTCTGCATCATCCGGCATGCGATGCCTCGCCTGGACCTGACGGACAGCCATGAATTGTTCCAAGCATGGAAGGCATAGTTCCAAACAGGCTAAACAGGTGCAATGATCGGAGCGATCATGGGTTTTGACACGGGAACAGATGATTAAAAAAGTGGTGATTCATGCAATGAACATGAATCACCACTTCAGCAAACCACTGCTCTGAAGATTTTTACTGAACGTTCATCCACCGGGTTTTTGATACGACATGAACGCTTCCTGTCGTCGGATGCGCCTTCAAACTCCGGAATACGCCAAGAAACCGCCATCCACCGGAATAGTAATCCCGGTGACAAATCCGGACATGTTTTCGTCCGCCAACCAGAGCAGCGTTCCCAACAGGTCTTCGGGGGAACCGAATCGTCGCATCGGTGTATGAGACAGGATTTTCCGCGAGCGTTCGGTCAGGGAGCCATCTTCATTCAAGAGGAGACTGCGGTTTTGTTCCGTCAGAAAAAAACCGGGGGCAATGGCATTGACCCTGATCCCGACATCAGCCATATGAACGGCCAGCCATTTCGTGAAATTTTCGATTCCCGCTTTCGCCGCACTGTAAGCCGGAACCTTTGTCATGGGGCTCGGTGCGCTCATCGACGACATATTGATCACAATGGCCCCTTTTCTGCTGATCATTTTTCGCGTAAAAACCTGAGTCGGAATCACCGTTCCCAGCAAATTCAGGCTGAACACATATTGAAATCCTTCCGGGCCCAAGTCGAAAAATGTCTTCACTTCCTCCTGCCCGAGATCGCTGATCTTCAGCGTTTCATGTGTTGTAATGCCCTCGGGGTGGTTTCCGCCGGCACCGTTGATCAAAATGTCACAAACGCCCAATTCCTCCGTCACAATCTTTTCCGCCCGCTTGACGCTTTCCGCATCCAGGACGTCGCAGGAAACAGCAATCGCTTCACCGCCCGATCTTCTTATCTCCTCCGCGACTTTTTCACCTTTCTCCCGATTGCGATTCAAAATCGCGACCTTGACTCCTTGCCTGCCGAGCTCCCTGGCCATCGCGCTGCAAAGGACGCCGCTGCCGCCGGTGATCACGGCCACCTTTCCCTTTAAATTCCCGTTGACTGGCAGCATCTTCTTCCTCCTCCTCTTTTCGTGAAGATGTGTTGCAGTCCGGTTCGCGGATGATCAAATGCTTTCTCAGCAAGGAATCCCGGATATCCCACAGTGTTCCGTCATCCTTGCCCGTAGTACGCATGCACACCATGTTTGCGCAGATAATGTTTATCCAGCAGAAATTGGCTGACCGGGGTAACCGCCGGGTTCAGCTGGCAGGTATGGAAGGATATTTTGGCGATTTCCTCCAGCACGACGGCGTTGTGAACGGCATCTGCAGCATCTTTTCCCCAACAGAAGGGCGCGTGCTGGTATACGAGAACGCCGGGTATCTTCGCCGGATCAATCTCCTTCTCCTGAAACGTTTCAATGATGACCTTTCCCGTTTCGTGTTCATACGCCCCCTGAATCTCATCAGAGGTCATTTCCCGTGTACAGGGAATCTCTCCATAAAAATAATCGGCGTGCGTGGTTCCAAGCACAGGAATCGGCCTGCCAGCCTGTGCCCATCCCGTCGCCCAAGGGGAATGTGTGTGCACAATTCCGCCGATCACAGGAAACGCTCGATATAAGGCCAAGTGCGTCGGAGTATCGGAAGAAGGTTTCAACTTCCCTTCCACCTGATTTCCATCCAGATCAACAACGGCCAGATCCTCGATCTTCATCTTTTCGTAAGGTACCCCGCTTGGCTTGATGACGACCAGCCCCTTCTCCCTGTCGATTCCGCTCACGTTCCCCCAGGTAAAAGTGACCAAACCGTGGAGAGGAAGCTGCTTATTGGCTTCCAGAACCTCCCGTTTCAGCTGTTCGAGCAACTCCGGTCCCTCCTCTGAAGCTCTATTCGTTCTCCGCTCCTTCGCTCGGCGCAGACTGATCTCCGTTTGCGGTTGCCGTTTTCTTGATCTGTTTCAGTCTTTTCATCACGTTATTTTCACCGCGGCCAAAGTAGTCGTAAAGTTTTTTGTACTCTTGATACAGCTTTTCGTAAACGGCTGCATGTTCCGGCAACGGCTTATAATACTCATCTTTTACTTTCGCCATTTTCCTCGCCGCCTCAACAATCGAATCGTACCCGCCCCGCTCCTTTCCGGCCGCCACTGCTCCAAACATGGCGGCTCCGAGGGCCGGCGTTTGCGCTGAGGCCGAAACGCGGATTTCCATGTTAAGCACATCGGCATAAATTTGCATCATCAGGCGGTTTTTTTCCGCAATGCCACCCGCCGCGTAAAGTTCATGGATGGGAACCCCGTGCTCCCTGAATGTTTCCACAATCATTCGGGTGCCATAGGCAGTCGCTTCGATCAGGGCGCGGTAAATTTCTTCCGGCTTCGTATGCAGGGTTGCTCCGACAATCACTCCGGTCAAATCGGCATCGACCAGTGTTGAACGGTTGCCGTTCCACCAGTCGAGCGCGATGAGACCGCTTTCACCGGGGTTCAGGAGGCTCGCCTTTTCCGTGAGTAGCTGGTGAATATCAATCCCCCGCTCTTTGGCTTCTTCCATATAACGGGCGGGCACACCGTTTTCAACGAACCATTCAAAGTGGTCTCCGACACAGGATTGCCCTGCCTCATAGCCGATCAGTCCCTGAATCACCCCGTCTTCAACCGCTCCGCAGATCCCGGGAACAGCCTTTTTTTCTTCACCGAGCAAAATATGGCAGGTGGAAGTGCCCATGATCATCAGCATTTTGCCCGGTTCGGTAATTCCCACAGCCGGCGCCGATACATGTGCATCGACATTGCCTACGGCCACGGCCGTTCCGGGCTTTAATCCCGTTAATTTCGCTGCCTCCGCCGTAAGTTCGCCCGCCTTGGAGCCGATCGGATAGAGATCCGTACTCAATTTCTCTTCGACGAGTGTTGCCAGACGCGGATCGAGTGATTGAAAGAACTCCCGGGACGGATACCCTTCTTGTTTATCCCAAATCGCCTTGTATCCGGCTGTGCAACTGTTCCGCTTCACTTCTCCCGTGAGCCTGGAAACCACCCAGTCGGTCGCTTCAAGCATCTGATCCGCCGCTTCATAAACCTCCGGAGCTTCATTCAGGATTTGCCAGATTTTCGGGATCAGCCATTCGGAAGAAATCTTGCCCCCATACCGCTGCAAAAATTTCTCTCCCCGCTGCTTTGCAATTTCATTCAAGCGATTCGCCTCTTCCTGCGCGGCATGATGCTTCCATAACTTCACATAACTATGCGGATTCTTTTTAAATTCTTCCTTCATGCACAACGGAATCCCGGCGGCATCAACCGGAAGCATGGTGCAGGAAGTGAAATCGATTCCAATCCCGATCACATCATCAGCTGAAACCGCCGCTTTCTGCAATACTTCCGGGATGGTGACCTGCAAAACCTCCAGATAGTCCGCAGGATGTTGCAGAGCCCAATCCGGCTCCAATTTGGTCATGCCATCCGGCAAATATCGATCGATTACCCCATGGGTATACGCTTTGATCGCGGTTGCGATTTCCTTTCCTGTTTCCACTTCCACCAGCACGGTTCTCCCTGACAGGGTGCCAAAGTCAACACCAATGCTGTATTTCATACATCTCCTCCCCTCCGGCGATCCGAATGCACTGGTTTACACACTCACGGACTGCTTCTTTACCGTTCTCCATTGTTCCGAATGATCCGTCTGTTTCTGCGATTCCGGATCCCCCCAACCGGGATGGCGGGGCGCAAGTTTCGTTTCCTCCATCGTCCCGCGCCTCACGCCCGCCGGCTTTGCAACTGAAGCATGTCGTTTTTTACTTTGTACCGCCCCATTTTCCCGTGGAACTTCTCACAACCAATTCCGGCTGAAAGACGAACGACTCGATGGCATGACCCCGGTCTCCTTTTTCAACCGCTTCGATCAGCAATTTGGCGGCCATCTCCCCCATCTGCATCTTCGGATGCTTGATCGTGGTCAACTTCACTTCGGATGCTTCTGCCAACAAAGAATCGTCGTATCCGACAACCGAAATGTCCTGCGGCACCTTCAAAGCCAGCTCGCGGATCACATCGAGAATGGAGAGAGCGATTTCATCGTTATAGCAAAAGACGGCTGACGGCCTGTCTCTCTCCCTCATCAAACGGGCAAACGCCATTCTCGGTTTTTCCTCTTTTTCTTCTGTTCCATAGGAAATGACCATTCCGGGCTGAACTGGCAATCCGGCCTCCCTGTGCGCTCTGAAAAAACCTTTCATCCGTTTGATGCCTTGCAGATCATCTGTCTTAAACAACCCGGCAATCCTCCGATGACCAAGCTCAATCAGGTGCCTTCCCGCAAGGTAACCTCCAAGCTCATCATCCATCGTCACACTGGGCGGTTGCAGATTGGGATAATAAGCATTAATCATGATATAAGGAATGCGCTTTTGTTCCAGGGTCAGGTAATAATCAAGGTTCTCATTGTACAGGGCGGTCTTGGTCGGCTCCAGAATCAGACCGTCCACCTGTTTATCCAGCATCATCTGCAAACACTCTTTTTCATCTTCCGGCCGGTTGTTGGTACTGGCGAGCAAAATGCCGTACCCCTTGGTGTTTAAATATGATTCCGCTCCACGTATAATGGACGGAAAAATGTAATCCGATATATATGTGGTGATAATTCCGATTATTTTGTTGGATCTTTTTCCCGGAAAACCGTTGTAAAATGTCCCGCGCCCCTGCTCTCGGTACAGCCAGCCCTCATAAACCAAATCTCCGATCGCCTGGCGGATGGTATGCCGGCTGACCTGAAACAAATCAGCCAGTTCATGTTCGGATTTGATTTTTTGATGCGGCTTGACTTCCCCGTTAACCAGCCAAGCTTTAATCGTTTCTTTTACCTTGCTCCGTTTTGTGGCCATATTTTCCACCTTTACAATGAATTAGTCACACAGCCAGTATACCATACAGGAAAGCAGCCCCGACCCCGCAATATCACCCAATGAACAGGCGCGATTCCGCCACGGCGACCTTCAGGCTTACAGCCGTTTCCGAACCGTTGACCCTCCATCGCTATCGCTTACGCTTTTCCAACGCCTCAATGGGTTCTTTCCGAAACTGACGTTTCCTTCATTTTCGCCAAACCCACTCTCTTTCGAAGTGAAGCCGCCAAGAAAACCAAACCGAAGAGGAAAATCACAATTCCCCACCAGAGGTTGATGTTCCAACCGTGGAGCACCGCTTTCTGCGGATTGTAGAGAAATCCGTAAACCCCGAGAATCACCCCGTAAATCACGAAGAGAAGGCCAATCAGAAACCGAAGGTCATAAAACAGACTTGAATCTTTCATCGGAAGCCCTCCTACCAGAACCAGATATTAAAGCCGATAAAGAAGAGACAGAGGATTAAGGCGATATAACCGGGACGCTTGTACCAGGCAAGATCGTCATAGGTCGGGTACGCCCCGCGGCTGTATACGACTCCTTTCAGCTCTTCCGCCGGCTTCTGTTTGGTGAAGAAACTGACCAGGACGGTGATCAGGAAGGCAACCAGCCATGCCCACCAGGCACGCCAGAAATTGCCCGCCTGCGGACTGGAATAAAAGTTGTCGGGAAGAGCCACGTACAGGATCAATGCTGTGGCAATACCTGAAACCAATCCCCAAAATCCTCCCCAGGGCGTCGCTCTTCTCCAAAACATTCCGAGCAGGAAGGTGGCGAACAAGGGCGCATTGAAGAACGAGAACAATGTCTGCATATAATCCATCACACTGGGAAAATCAGCAGCTACATAAGCAGCGCCGATGCTGATCAGGACACCGACAATAACGGTCCACCGACCCATTTTGACATAATGTTGGTCACTGGCCCGTTTATTGATGTAAGCCTGATAAATGTCATATGTCCAGACCGTGGTGAATGCGGTTACATTTCCCGCCATGCCGCTCATGAAACTGGCCAGCATCGCGGTCAAACCGAGCCCCAGAATACCCGGGGGGTAATACCGTTCAATCAGGAGAGGCAAAGCCAGATTGTAGCTTGGCCCGTCCGGCTTGCCGATATCGGGAAAGATGACGGCGGCTATTAAACCGGGGATGATGACCAGAAAAGGGACAAGCATTTTGAAGAAAGCGGCATAAATCGGCGTATTTTGTGCAGAACGCATGTTTTTGGCGGCGAATGCCCGTTGCACCACGAGAAAATCGGTTGTCCAGTAGCCGAAGGAAATGACAAATCCCAGTCCCAGCACCACACCAAGCCAGTTGATGCCCATCGCATTTTCCCCGTTGCTCCCCAGATTGGACCACAGGTGGGTAAAGCCTTCAGGAAGGCGATGCGCCATCCCGGCCCATCCTCCCAGTTCGTGCATGCCCAGAATCGGGATCAGCAAAAGACCAAGCCAGATGAGGAAGAACTGGATCACTTCCGTAAAGATGGAGGAAGTCAATCCGCCCAACCCGACGTAAATCAACACCACGACCGCGGAAATCAAAATGCTGGTATTGATCGACCAGCCAACCAGAACCTGAAGAATCAGCGCCATTGAGTAGAGGCTGACCCCTGACAGCAAGACTGTCATAACGGCAAACGTAATCGCATTGACAGCCCGGGTCGCCTCATTGTAACGGATTTTCAGATATTCCGGCACTGACCGTACCCGGGAAGCATAGTAAAAAGGCATCATGTACAGGCCGAGAAACAACATGGCCGGAATCGCACCGATCCAATAGAAGTGGGAAGTCAGCATGCCATACTCGGCACCGTTGGCCGCCATCCCCAGCACTTCAATCGCCCCGAGGTTGGCCGAGAGAAAAGCGAGGCTGGTAATCCACGTTGGAATCGATCGGCCGGACAGGAAGAAATCATCTCCCGTCTTCATGCGATTTTTCAGTAAAAACCCAATCCCGAGAACAAAAACGAAGTAGATGGCAACAATGAAGTAATCTATGAGACTGGCATTGAGCAAAGCGTGCTTCATATCGGTTCCCCCTGTCCCCTTCTCAAAAGAAAATTACCCTCTGTGATGATAGACGCTCCAACCCAAATACTTGCCCATAGCCTCTTCCAACGCTTCTGCCGTCTGGCTCAAATTGACGGCCACATGGTGCTCAAAGCCCCGTTCGCAGATGTACCGTAACAACCCCTGCAGGTTGGGAATCCGGACCACTCCATACCCGCCGAAGGTCAAGAGGGGATCGTTTGTCAGTTCTCCCTCACCCACATAAGCTTCCAGCTTTCCGCTGAGGTCATTGGTTGAAACCCGTGCATAGGTGAAAGCTCCCGGCTTAACCCGTCCAACTACAGTACCGTAAGTATTTTCCTTGCCCACAGTTCCCGCGATAATCTCCTGATAGTCCATCGATGCTTCAGCAAATACATCTTTGGGCAGGTTGCTGCAATGGAAGATCACGGCTTTATCCGGATCATCGCCATAGTTGTTATTCCAGTCAACAATTGCACTCGGCCGGTTGGCTGCTTCCTGAAGAGCGTACATCCCGACCAATCCCGGAACATCCACCTCGCAGGCGCTGGGCAGGAGATTATTGCTCATAATGCTCATGATCGTACAGGGAACAACACCGAAATATTCCTCCATCGAAGTCCAGCACTGAATCGCCGTCGCCGACAGATCGCAGTCTGTCATCCAGCGGTCAATCACCACGCCCAATTTGGACATGCGCAGCATACTCTCTTCCGGAATCCCTTTGGTGTCGATATAAGTGCGAATCTCCTCCAATTTCTGTTTGACCGCAGAGTCTTCATCCGACAAACGGTTGGCCCTTCCCAAAATTTCGGACAAATCGATTGTTTCCACACTGATCCCGTTTGCCTCAAGCAGTTTCTCACTGTAACGGACGGTGTTGAAATCAGCAGGCCTTGCCCCGATGGCGCCGATCCGCAGCCGTTTGAGACCTTTCACCACCCGGCAGATGCCGGCAAACTTATGCAGATCCCTGCGGAATTCCAAACTGTCCGGATCAACCGTATGCCGTGTCGTCAGCGTGTAGGGAATCCGGTATTGAGCGAGGTTATTACAGACTGAGATCTTCCCGCAAAAACTGTCTCTCCGGTCCTGAACCCTCATCTTTGAAGGATCATCGGCAAAAGCGTGTACAAGAACAGGCACATTTAATTCAGCCAGTCGCAGGGTGTTGGCAATCGACTTTTCATCCCCGAAATTGGGGAGAGTAACCAGAATGCCGTCGATCTCCTCCCGGTGCCGCCGGAAGAGGTTGGCGCATTTCCTTGCATCTTCCAGCGTTCCCACCGCCCCGTATCTCGTCTCTTCCGGGGAAAGAATCACCGCTTTGAAGCCTTCCTCTTGCAACACCTGGATGATCTTTTTCCTGCCCTCTTCGCAAAGATGTCCCGGAAAAAAACCACGGTTGCCGACGATCACCCCCAATGTCACCTTCCGCTCCCGACCGTTCTTCACTCCCATATCTCCTTCCTCCTCTGCATGTTCTGTTTTATCTTGCATGACGAGTCAACTCCGGATCCATTGCCTGATCCACCTTGCACGGCAGAACCGCCGGCCGGTCAATGAAAATCCCCGCTCCCGGCCCGCCATCCGGCAATTGATTGTGAACATACCTGCGCTCCTTCATCTCATCGGGTGAAACAACCTGCAAATGTCCATACAACCGGCCGTACCAGTGACTCCCTGATTTTCTTAGCTGCTGTCGTTTTCCACGTTCTCCATTCTCCCCCCATTCCGCCAACACCATAATTGAAGCGCTTTCAACAAATGCTGTACGAATTTGGCCCGTTTCTTCCGACAAAACGAGGGATAACGAACGCCATCAATTTGTACGTACAAGTTAGTCCGATAATGATCTTGTACGACCAACTTATTTGAATACTAACACAACGATTATTATTTGACAATATGAATTTATAAAAAAATAGTAGTATTCAGATCAAATTACATATACAAACCCGCCCCAACAGGCTGTCTTCGAGCAAAAAAAAAGACTTGATTCTTCCTTCAACACATCAAAAGGGGAAGGATTCATTTTTTATGACAAGCCATAGATTAAGCGTGCTGAATCATGATTTCCGTAAAGTTGTTTCTTTTATCTTTAGGAATGTAAATCTCCAACATTCCATTTTTATAATGTGCCTCACTCCCCTCGCAGTCGCCTCTCACCGGCAGCGTAATCAATTCTTTGTCTTCGTTGATCCCGGTGATCATCAACCGATTCACGTCCAAAAAGAGGCGAATATCCTTCACATCGGTATTTTCCGGTGTCGGCACTTGTACGACCATCTTGTCATTTTGCTCTGAAATATGATATTGTTTCGGGATCGAATACGATTTTTGCAGGTCATGATTTTCTGAAAAGGCTTTGTCGAGCGAAGTCTTGATGATCTCTTCCATCCAGTTGAAATCCACGGGAAAAAGGGAACGGCCAGTTCCGCCTGAAGCCTCCTGGAACATCCGGTTCATCTCTTCCCAATGAAATCCCCAAATATTTTTATCTTCTCTCATCCCGTTTCTCTCCCTTCATCCTGATAAAAGCTAAAGTCAGGCTCCGGCATAGTTATTCGCATCAACGCTATAGTTATCCACGATATCGGAATCAAAATTGATCAGTTTTTTTGTGGCCATCCAGCTGTTCCCTTCAAAGGTCTGGAGATTCCCAATATTCTGCTTGCTGGAATTGCGATTCTGGACCACGTTGACCCCCAGATTGATGGAACCCGATGTCGATACGGCATTGGATAAAAAAAAACCGAAATGAATGGAGGCAGACATGAAATCCCTCCCTACAATTGCCCCCCACCGAGGTTTTGGAAGTCGGTGGCAAGCTGATCGATATTGTCCATATCGAGATTTTGGTAAATGATTACCGGAACATTGTTGAAACCGATGCCCACGCTGCGGGCAGCACTGTTGTTCTTCATCGCGTTCCGATTTTGGATAATGTTTTGCCCGACACCGATGGAGCCGCTGGATGCGATATTATTGCTGCTCAGAAAACCAAAACTGAAAAAATTCGGCATGACCAAACGATCCTTTCGATTCAGGATGGATCTTTCATCTGATAGTTGTCCCCGCTCCACCCGCTGATATCTTCAAAATCGGGATCAACAACCCCCACCATCTCTCGTGCTGTCCTTAACCGGCCGGAACCGGTCAAAAGCGTTGACAGGTTTTGTTTTTGCAAGGAACGCTGGGTAATTGCATTGCTGCCGTTTGCCATTGCAGCATTTTGCGCGCATCGCTCCACTGAGAATCCACCGACCTTGATTCGCAAAACCATCATGCTCCACTCCAATCTTTTTTCTGTAATTGCAGATGAAAACCACTCATTTATAATGGCTTCTCGCTTTCAAAACTCTCTGCTTCGCTATCCTAACAAAGTCTGACGATTCACACTGTCTGCAGAAGAGTTGCTTTCGCATCTCCCTTTTCCGGTCTCAGGTTATTGTATACCGCCCACCGGGCAAGTGTGCAGGAACATTTCCCTCTTGCCTACATAGAATAAAAAAACGGCAAGGTTAACGGTTTGGATGACCGGGAAGGGAGGTTGGCCAGATGAATCCCATCACCATCAACATCAATATCGGGGCGATCAAAGTTATTTCCATGACAACCGCCAGCACGTTTGCGATCGGACAGAGCGGGATCGCCAACCGAAACAACAGCAAAACCAACTCCGGACCTTCCACGATTGCCGACGGCACGGTTTATATGCCCATCAAAAAGCAAGTGACCTATGATCCGGATCAAATGGACACCCCCGAATGGGGCGGTGATCACGTGGTCACAGTACCGAATTTGAAATAGCGGAGCAAAAACGGACTTCATCAGGAATGAAATCGATACATATCGGGATTTAAGCTCTTTTGAGACAAATCCAGTGGAATTATCTGTGAAACTCCGTGATCAAAGAAGAATTTGATGAGCGGAGAAAGAGCCGCCGCGGCAACTTTTTCTGGCTTTTGTCGCCCTGGACGAGCAATATCGCCCTGTTGGGATTGCTCTTCTTGCGTACCCCCGCCGGAGAAAAAAGCGGGGGTTTTTCCGTTGCCTGCAAAAGGGATGACTGCCGGCACAATTCCACACATTCAAATTCCGCCGCTCACATACAAAACCTGACCGGTGATGAAGCTGGATTCATCGGAAACCAAAAACAGCACCGCATTGGCCACATCTACCGGTTTGCCCGTGCGTCCGAGCAACGAGTTTTCTGCCGCCGCTTGCTTCAGTTGTTCAAAAGTAATCCCGATCCGTTCCGCCGTCGCTCTGGTCATATCCGTTTCGATGAACCCGGGGGCAACAGCATTCACATTAATGTTGAATTTTTCAAGCTCGATGGCGAGGGTTTTGGTAAAACCTTGAATCCCGGCTTTGGCTGCCGAGTAATTCAACTGCCCCCGATTGCCGAGCGCCGATGTGGAACTGAAATTTACAATTTTCCCATAGCGCTGCGGAACCATGAAACGCTGGGCGGCTTGCGAAGCGTAAAACGTTCCTTTCAGATGGACGTTCATGACAGCGTCCCAGTCCTCGTCCGTCATTTTATGAACCAGATTATCGCGGATCACGCCCGCGTTGTTTACCAGAATATCGAGACGGCCAAACGTGTCCACCGTTTTTTTCACCATCTCTTCCACCGATTCACGCTGCGTGATATCGCAGGGGATGGCAATCGCTTCGCCGCCCGCCTCACGAATTTTCGCCGCCGTTGCCTCACACGATTCCGCATTCACATCCGTCACGGTCACTTTCGCACCTTCTTCTGCCAACCTCTGCACCGTAGCAGCCCCGATTCCTCTGCCGGAACCTGTCACAATCGCCACGCGATCCTTTAACCTCATTGTTTTCCGACCCCTTTCAAACTTGGTTAATTGATCGGTAATGCAAACTCTGCCTTGCCGGTAACCACTTTATCCCCTTTTTGCGTTGAAGCCCAGATTTCACAGGTAACCACCTGTTGTCCCCCGTCATTCCGGGTTTCGGTAACCTTCCCTGCACAGGTGATCACATCGCCGGGTCGCACCATTCCGGTAAAGCGGACGCCGAAAGTGCGCAAATGCCCTTCCAGGCCGATCGTATCGGTAAGCATCTGGCCGACGAACGCCATCGTCAACATCCCATGGGCAATCACCCCGCCCAGCCCCGCTTCCTTCGCATACTCCTCAACCGTGTGAATCGGATTGAAATCGCCGGAAGCGCCAGAATACATCACCAGCTGGGTTTTCGTGACGGGCGGTTTGACAAGCGGGCCGATCGGATCCCCTGGTTGAAACAGTCTGCCAGCCACAAAGCATCCCCCTCCTATCCCCGGTAAATCACATTGGATCGGGCAATCAGTACCGTCTCGCCCGATTCATTCACCGCTTTTTGCTCATAAACCAGAAAGATCATGCGCCCCAGCTTTCCTTCTTTTTCATAGGCATCTGCCAGTTTGGTGGAGCAATAAAGGACATCTCCGGCAAATACCGGCCGGAAATATTCAAATTGCTGCTCTCCGTGTATCAGCCCTTCCTGCTTGAACTTGAGACCGGGAATCTCTCCATAGTCAAACGTACGGCTGAACGTCGGCGGTGCGATAATTCGGCCAAAGCGCGTCGTTTTCGCATACTCCTCATCCCGGTAAATCGGATTTGGGTCCCCGATGGCCTCGGCAAACTTGCGAATCGCCCCTTTCTCCACCTCATTTTTCACCGGGGATGATTCAGCACCAACAAACGGAAGAAACATTTGCAGACTCATACCCGAATCCCCTCCTGCAAGGGCTCATCGCCTTGATTCGCGTCGATCATCAATCATCATGGCCGCTTCTCCGGCAAACCGTTACGCCATTTCCGACTTCCTTCCGATTAAACCCTCACTCCATTTATCCGGCTAATTTTATGTTAAAACAGAATCTTATTTATATTATAACTAATCTTCATAAAAAACGATATGAATCAGTCTCCTGCCATGGTCCGGCCGGTTTTTGGAGAGATTCTTTGTGAAAACGGGCGAATTGATCAGGCCAAATGGCAAACACATTGAGATCAATCCGATCATCCATCCCGCAAGGCAAATAAAACCCGGGGCAGTCGGCCAAACCGCCCCGGTTCACATCAAAGATCAAACGATTATTGTAAGTCGTTATAAACTTTCGTTAACAACGTTTTGTTGCGATCCGAACTCAAGTCCCAGATCATGGCACCGGCAAGTCCCTTTGACTTCAGATAGCTGGTTTTATACCCGATCGATTCGGCATCATCGTAAGAGATGAAGGTCCCGTTGGAAGGATTAAAGAGATAAGGTACTTTTGCAACATCGTTCCAGTAGCGGGTATACCCGTTTTTGTTGATATAATTGGCTTCCAGGTCAGAAAAGTCGAATATGCCCGATTCCCATGTTCCTTGCGGTGTTCCCGTACATGTCTGGTATTGTCCGTTGCCGGCAGAGTTGCAGCCTGTCCATCCGCGCCCGTAGAATGGAAGGCCGAGAACGATTTTGGAAGCGGGCACACCGGCTCTTATAAAGCCGTCAACAGCAGCACTGACATTAAAGGTCGATTTATCCGGGAAGGGATCAGCAGGATCGGCATACAGCGGCGCATTATGATTGCTTCTCTGTTCCCATCCCCCGTGAAAATCGTAAGTCATGATGTTCACATAATCGAGGTAAGAGGCTACTTTGCCCATTTCGGTATTTTGCAGGTAGCTCGGGCTGGCACCGGCAGCAATCGTAAGCAGGTAGTGTTTGCCGTCCTGCTGCCCCGCAGCGTCCAGTTTTTCCCGCAATTTTTGAATTAAAAGAGTAAAGTTTTGTTTATCTTCGGGTCTGCCATTTTGCAACCCTCCGCTGACAGGGTACTCCCAGTCGATATCCACTCCGTCGAAGCCCCATGTGCGTATAAAACGAACCGCACTGTCGGCAAATTTGGTGCGGGAAGCATCGGTCAGGGCCGCATCGGAAAAACCGCCGGACCATGTCCATCCACCCACGGAGATAATTGTTTTAAGATTGGGATATTTTTGTTTCAGCTTCGTCAACTGGTTAAAGTTCCCCCGTTTGCAACCCGCGTCCCAACAATCCCCCGGGAAAAACTTGTCCGTATCGGCATAAGTATCACCAACAGTCACTTCCCCATTTACAACATTGGCAAATGCGTAGTTGAGATAGGTGATTTTGGAGGCATCAATATCCATCACTTGAAAGTTACGGTCATAGGTGGCCCAGCTCGGATAATAAGCGACGACGTTTTTGCCGGAAGCTGCGCTGGTTGCGGCCTGGCTTTTTGCAGTTGGAGCACTGCCGGCAAAGGCACCGGCGGGCAAGATGCCGATCAGAAGCAGCATGATCAAAGCAACGGCTAATCTCTTCCCAAACCTGGCCTTATTTTTTTTGCTTTTCATCCATTTCACTCCTGTCCTTATGTCATATTCCGTTCACCCGATTCAAAAAACTCAAACACTTACTGCTTCACTTTCCCTTCCGTTTTCCTCTATCACCTCTTTATTCAAAAAATTGGTATAGACATATGGTTGTATCAATCTATTTGTATTATAATGAATATTACTGTTAAATTAAAGTGAATTTTTTGATAAAAGATAATTAATTTTATTATTTAGAATATGTTTGTCAAATTCCATGCCGTATCACTTGAGGTTTATACCAAATTGGCCATGATCAACGCTCAGGAAAAATGTCGTCCCTGCGTTTCCAGCATAAACACAAAATGATTTGCGTTACCTATACGGTTTCTCAAATCATGTTCCATTCCTTGGACAATCGGAGACAATCCCGCCAGATGCCTGTCCGGAATAAATTCAGATGCGGAAAATCATTCCGTGAACGGTTGCCGTACTCTTCAAAACAAAAAAAGTCTGACAACCCTTACCCGCTTTTTACCACCGGGGATTGTCAGACAATTGCTTTGTAATCAGCGTTTTGATCTTTTATCTTCTACTGCTTAAAATTCCATACCCTTGACAATTCGAATGATCATCACATACTAAAAATAATCTGTATTTTCCCGGTCGTACATTAAATCGATGATTATATGTTTGGTTGCCGTAAGTTAAGTCCCCCTCAATGTTTGTTCCTTCTACATAAAAGCTCATATCATTTCCATCAACATTGTCCGTGTTCTTTACATACACGCCCAACTTTTCACCGGGTAACACCTCAACCACACGTGTACTTTTCACGTCTTCTCTAGGTCTCAAATCCACTCGTGATGCGTCTGCAGCAAAGGCGTTAATGTGGAAAGAAAATACGAATAGCAAAGCGAGGCAAGCAGAAAGGAACGTACTTTTTTTCATACAATCACTCCCGAATTTCATTTTGGATTCAATACCAACTAGCCAGTATATATAAACCGACCGGTTGGTTTACCTTTATTGCAAATATTATCCAGCTTAAAATCAATATTCAAATTAAAAAACTTCATAAAATATGGGATATTCCATGAAACATCAAGAGACCCAAAAAAACAGAGATTTGGTTGATGAGTTTGTCAAGTTTTCCGCCAATCCCGTTTGTTGCACGAAGGGTCCATCCGCGAGAGAAAACGGGGAAATTGGTCCATAAAAAAGACTTGAGCTGCCTGCTGGAAAACTCAAGTCTTCTTTTATTTTTTCGGCCACAATCCCCCATCGCCAAATCTCATCCACGGCGCTGTTCTGCCTGATGATCGAGGCCATGAAATAAAACGTCCAGGGTAAGTTGTATCTCTTTTTCATCATCCCATTCCTGCTCCGGAGCCAGAATGGTTCTCATTATGACATATCCGGCGAGGAGACTGAACACGATCCTGCCGAAAACGGGAGCAGGCAAACTTACATCACCGATCTTTTCGCTGAGTTGCGAAATCCGCGGAAACACATTTTGTTTCACAAACTTTGAAATCACTTCGCGAAATTCCGTACTCAACAGAAGTTCCTGCAAAACCAACTTGACGACATCCGTATTTTCGATGGAAAATTGGACCCTGTCCTTAAAGATGGCATAAAAAATATCATGGTAGTCCTTTCCGTTGTTCAAGATATTGTCCGTGCGTTCCATCAGAATCGGTTGCAATGCTTTTAGCATGGCAGGGTAAACCGTTTGCCTGAACAGTTCCTGTTTGCTGCCAAAATATTTAAAGAGCGTTTTTTCCGACACCTTTGCCTTTTGCGCGATGGCTTGGGTCGTGGTTCCGTCGTATCCTTTTTCGGCAAACAACTCCAGAGCGGCGCCGATGATATCTTTTTGTTTCCCGGTAAGATTGTCCCCGTCCATAATCGATTGCGCTTCTTTTAATATGTTTTCTAATTGCCCGTTCATTTCCTATTCCTCCGATTCGTTTACAGCTGCTTCTTTACTGCCGGCCGGCGGGTTGGTTCGTCCCAAATTCTTGTACCCTGAATAGATCATACCTGTGCAAAGTCGGCTCATCAAGGGCAACGGGATATTGAGCAGATCGCACAAGCCAATGGAATGAAAAATGGCTGATGGGACAACCCAAACCAGTCACAGTATTTCCGCCGGGATCGTGTGTTTTGCTTGTCCCGGCTGCCCGCGGCTTGACCCCTTCCTCCGGCCTGCCCCTTCGCGGATCAATTCAATCCCGCGATTTGACGTGATCCACAGAAAAACTTAGTAATTGAAAGCGACACACCCCGTTTCCCCGCCCTATTTGCATCCCGGCAAGATGATGATCAACCGTAAATCGGCGACTATTTTCTTGGGATTTCCGCCATTTTATCTGGAGCCGCGGATCCGATCTTTACAATCCATCGGTCGTAAAATAAACTTTTCTACCAGAGGGATTTTCAAAGGATCAGAAAAATGAGGAAATATCAGAGGATAAGGGGACAAACACTGAATGGGTCATGTGGAAATCAGAAGACCGCGAATTGAAGACAACGAAGAATTGAATCAATTTTTCCGCACCGTGATTGAGGACACATTTGCCAAAGAAGGACTGTCGAAGTTTGTTGATGATCTGAACAAGGAAATTGAAGACAAGAAGCACTCTTTGAAATGTGATTTTGACAGCAATGGAAAAGCTCGTTATTTTTTGATTGCCCTCGATCAAAAGAGTCAGAAAATTATCGGCACTATTGAATACGGTCCCGCAAGAGAGCTGATCAACCGTTGCACAGGTGGAACATTGAAAGAATTGCCTGAGATCGGAACTGTGTTTGTTCATCCGGATTATCAAAGACAGGGAATTGGAACTTTGCTCTTCAATGTAATGATTCTCACCCTGATTAACAAGGGAATCAATGAATTTTGTCTGGACAGCGGATATCCCAATGCACAGAAAATATGGCGAAAGAAATTGGGTGAGCCTGATTATTTGCTGAAAGATTATTGGGGCCTGGGGCATGACCATATGATTTGGAGGAGATCCACACATGATATTCGCATCATATTTTAAAAGATGAAAGTCATGGCTCTGCGTCCCGTCCGGACACAATCTTTCACAGCAAAAAACCACCTCAAAATGAGATGGTTTTTGGTTTGCCTGGCAACGACCTACTCTCCCAGGGGTGAACCCCAAGTACCATCGGCGCTGGAGGGCTTAACTTCCGTGTTCGGGATGGGAACGGGTGGATCCC
>NZ_JAECVZ010000028.1:0-37345 GCF_016055135.1 Thermoactinomyces sp. CICC 10521
GAATTCGTCCTGAACATAGAAACCTTCCTTCGGAATGTTTTTTTATACCTTTTCAACAAAAAAGGCTGTTGACCTTCTTTGTCAACAACCTCAACATGGCTACTTCCAAAAGGTAGCCATGTTCTTGGAGAGATTGGATTTGGGTTTAGCGTCTTCATGTTTGAAGAGAATACTCTCCCCTTTCCTGCAACGGAACCAGATCCACTCATTAGCGGGGATATTCAAACTGACAGTTGGTTTACCTTTATTTTAAGCACTGATTATGTTACAATAAATAAAATTAAAAAATTTTAAACAATTGGATATTACGCAAAAATCATTTGTAGAATGATTGAATAGTATTTTAAATTGATATGTCTAATTTAGGTATCATGGAGGGAACATCTTGAAGCAGTTGGTTAGAATACTTTTTTTTCTTGTTTTATTGGCATTTATAATCTTCCTTGCATATGAAATTATTCTTTATTTGGCAATTCCGGATAGTACAGGCACCGTGGATTGATAACTTTTTTATTTATTAATTCTAAGTTGACAATTTTCCTTTTTCCAGTTTTGAGAAATTCGAAGCAATACTCCATTACTGACTATAACTTTATTTTGTTCGTAAACATAGGAGCGCTTTTTACCTGTCAAAGATCCATGAACAGTCTGCAGTTTTTCATCATCAATGATTTTTTTTAATTCATAGCAAGGGTAGAGTTTCTTTCCATCATAGTATCCGACAATGTAGTAATCACGAAAGGTTGTCATGATGACTTGATTAGTCGGGTTTCCATTTAAATATATAACAGGGAGTTTTTGTGGGTTTGTTGTTGGTAAGGAATATACAAGGAAAAGGAAAAAAAGAGTGGAAATCGTTGCAAAAAATAATCTAGTTCCAATTTTTAGCATTTTTACTGTTGAAAATATAAAACCAATAATAACTATAGGTATTATAACAAGAAAGCTAAGGCGGATCTCTCCTTTGATCATCACAATCAAAGTAAGCAATAAATATAATATCATTAATACAACCAGTAAGATATTTGAAAGTAATTCGTTTTTTCGTTTTAGGAAAACAAAGAACACATATATATTTACTGATATTATGTAAAGTATGAG
This sequence comes from Thermoactinomyces sp. CICC 10521, assembly GCF_016055135.1. Taxonomy (NCBI): domain Bacteria; kingdom Bacillati; phylum Bacillota; class Bacilli; order Caryophanales; family Thermoactinomycetaceae; genus Thermoactinomyces; species Thermoactinomyces sp. CICC 10521. Next base: position 1,102 of record NZ_JAECVZ010000028.1, read on the forward strand.
AAAGATGGCTAGTAAAAAAACAATTTCAAACTTAGTGCTACGAACCAGATCAATTTCCAAGTAAGTGTATGGTATTTCCCAATAAGTGAAAAATCCAAAGTGGTAAGAAAAAGTAATAAGAAACCAAACTGTTAATAATCCTGCTACGATAAGTTCTGCTTGCAAAATGTTTGCTATGAAGGGATGTTTTTCGGTAAATGGCACTTGCTCTGTTTTATGTTCATATTCAGGAATCCACAATTTTTGTCCGCCTATTTCTGTTACTTTCCATTTCATGTGCCAGTCTCCCTTATCAGAATTTATTGAGTAATTATAACATAATTTTTAAAAAAAGGGGTGTAAGGTGGAGGGGTTACGATGAGAAAAATTATTGGGGTGGTAGTGTTTGGACTATTTGTCCTGTTTATTTTTTTCTTGTGTTTTAATGCGACCCCAGCTACAGAAACAGAAAGCACAGTGTCCAATCCAACAGAAAACCTGCCTCCAAATTATGCAGCACCAGCTCAGAGGGCCATAGGATTTTCTGAAGATGAGTATAAAGAATTGATTAACGCGTTAGGAAGCGAGAGGCTTGTACACGAGTACATTTTCAAAACAGGTAAAATGATTCCTGGAACTATTTTGATTACTCCTGAAAGTTCTAAGGTTTTTATAGGAGACACCATTCGCTTTGGACATGCAGCGATCGTGGGGCCAAGTGGCGATAAGGTGATTGAGGCACCGGGAATGAAAGAGAAAATAAGAGAAGTTCCTCTTTCAAAATGGATTAAGAGATATAAGATGTGGACCGCTTATGTGGTCAAAGGAGCGACCATGGAGCAAAGAGTGGATGCCGCTAAATATGCTCTTCGTCAAGTTCAGGAAGGAAAAGGTTATGTCAAAACTGTTCGTGGGTTGCTTTATGATAAAAAAAGTGAGGAAGCTTTTTATTGTTCCTCTTTAGTTTGGCGTGCTTGGTGGGAAGCGAGTGATGGTAAAATAGATATTGATTACAATGATAACCAGGCTGTTAATTGGCGGGATGATCCAACAATAAGCAACTTATCGCTTTTGGATTTTGCTCGCTATTTAGACTACAATAAATTTTACGAAACAGTATTTCCTGTCGAAATCATCAAGGATCCTTCAGTTGTTCCTATAGCGCAAAGTGTGGATGCTAATTGGTATCCAATAACTGAAGCAAAATTGAGCTTTAAAAATGAATTTGCGTATATTGGTTTGGGATGGAAAGACATTAGAAAAGCAGAAGTTTATCAGTCAAAAGGGCACCACTATGAACTTTACGTTGTGAAAAATGAAAGTTCTGCATCAGCTAAAATTTGGTTTGAAAAAGCAAATGGGGAAATCATTAATCGTAATCTGTCACCTGGTGAAACAGTTGACGGACAACATTTTGATACTCCTGCCGGAAATCATGTTTGGCATATAGAGTGTTCGAAAAGAAAAAAATGCAAAATTCAAGCAATGATAAGATCCGTTGAGTAACCAACTATTAATTTTGGTCAGGCGATTGAGCCCGCTATTCCCCGCCAAAAACATTAAAGTCGTTGGTGTATCGTTATTTTACCGGAGTGTTAACGTTCATTGACCGGTAAATGTAGCGGTACACTTTTTTTATTCCGCCATTAACCTCCTAAGATATTATTTGCGCGTGCTAAGGAGTTTTTATGGGCTGGAAACATTAAGCGGTAAAGTGAAGGTAGAGGTGGGCGAAGCGGGCTAAAGAACATGGATATGGAACAACGGCCGATGAATTTTAAAACTTCAGGGGTTACCGCAATATACAGTGTTACTTTACCTAACCGATTCGTTCACTGCTTTTTTATAATAGCACAACTATTCCTTTATTTTGTTCGAATAATATTGAATTTTTAATTCATTTATTTTAGAATATTTGTATCAAGTAAATAGAAGGGGTCTTTATGAAGCATTTTTATTCTCAACAGCCTACGGAAAGAATTTGCTTAAAAGTAGAATATTCACCTGTTTGGGAATCGATTTTGGGCATTGCCGGATACACGCATACTCAGTTTCGACACACATTCGATTTGGATGAAAAATGGAAAGAAAATCAGGATTCCATCCCTGCATCACTAGCAAAAAATTTGAAAGTGATAGAGGAAACTAACTTCTGGTATGGGTTACTTATGCTCCAAAACAAACTATCTGCAACCTCTATTCGAGATTTTTCGAATAGACTCGCCAAAATGCCAATTGATTTCTTATATGATACACTTCTGCCTTACAAGGATCGAAATACCGAACCAATGAGAAAAGCGGTAGCCAAGCAATATAATAAAGGTGAGTTTTTTGAGGAGTATGCTTCATATTTTGAAAATCACGACTATTTGGGTGGATATGTACGCGCTCTAGGTCGCTATTCACGTCAGGAAATTTGCGACCTGTTCAACAATACATTGAATGAATGGTACAAGTGGGTATGTCAACGAGAAGAATGGGAAATGTGGACTCGGGCACTTGCCTTTGAACAGAAGCGATATAGTTCACTGGACATTGAGAATCCCATGGAAGAGATCGAAAGAATTACGGGGGGAATAAAGTATTGTCCCGAGCCTTCTGTCTGGACTGTCAAATTGATTCCACATATATCGTATCGTCCGTGGATCTTGGAGTTACGCTCACCCGATACGAAGCTTTTCTTTTACCCTTTGAAGGAAGAGTATTTGATGGAGCCAGGTATCCCGCCGGCTGAATTAGTCCGTGGTCATAAGGCGTTAGGAGATGAACTTCGCTTGAAATTACTTTATCAACTACTAAAGGGACCGTTATCGCTTCAAGAAATGAGTGTTCAGTTCAGTATCTCTAAAACCACGCTGCATCATCACCTCTCTTTATTAAAAGCAGCAAAGTTTATTCGGGTTGATAAAGGGATCTATTCTGCAAATCCAATGCATATTCACTCCTTTACTAGACAGCTCGCTCAGTATCTTGGAGATCTTATATGAAGTTTTTATATGAAAAAGTGCTCTTTTTGATTTTGAAAGGAATAAGTGTGCCCTTCCTGATCAAAGAAGAAAATGCTCGAAACATACAGTTGATTCGGGGCTGGGCCTTTCATTGGTTATATTAGAAGTATTGCGGGCTTGAGGTATTTTGCTTTAAAGTCTAGCCTGCTTGATAGCTGCAGAGAAATCTACGCCGTGGCATTGCATCAAGAAAAGATGGGGACGTATTATACAGCGAGTGTTGATAGGATTTAACAAGTCAGAGGAGGGCATGGAAGAAATGGTATCTTCGATTTGGAAAAATAAAGATTTTTTATGGCTGTTCACTGGAAGAACCATCTCGCAGCTTGGTACATCAATCACCACTTTCGCAATTCCTTGGTTGTTGCTGCAACTAACGGGTTCGGCAATACAAACTGGCATAGCCTTTGCAGTTGGGTTTGTCCCTTATTTATTATTATCTTTGCCAGCAGGTGTTTGGGCTGATCAACACAATCGTAAGACGATGATGATTATAGCAGATAGTGGACGCTTAATATTACTTCTATCAATTCCGCTTACACATCTGCTTGTTGGAGAGATTCCGGTTTTTTTATTGTATGCTGTTCAAGCCGGTGTAAGTATGTTTTCAGCACTGTTTGATGCTGCATATGGAGCATGTTTACCGAATATTGTCGACCGGTCACAGTTACAAGAAGGAAATGCCGCCTTACAGACAGGTTTTTCAATGAGTCGAATTGGTGGTCCGGTAATTGCAGGAATACTCATTTCGTTACTTGGTACGGCTAATACCCTTTTATTCGACGTTGCCTCTTATGCCGTCTCTATCCTCACGATCTTTTTTATCCGCGCTTCCTTTTTCGAAGTATCAAAACCAAAAAATCAGACTAATATGCTTGCAAATATTAGTGAAGGTGTCCGATATATTTGGAATATTAAAGTAATACGAGTTTTAGCTTTATCCTCTATGCTTGTGAATTTAGTCGGTCCTGGTATGGATATCGCCTTAATTTATCGTATTAAAAACGAATTGCATTTAGCATCTGACTGGGCAGGGATTATTATGGCTGGATTAAGCTGTGGAATGGTTGTAGGGTCTCTTGGCATAGGTCAGGTGAAAAAAAGATTTAGCATGGGAACCTTAATGATGATATCAACGATTGGGCTAGTATTGCCGCCTTTTATATTGACACTATCCACAAATCCGATTGTAATTTTACTTGTCCAGTTTCTTATCGGATTTATGCTTGTTGCTTGGAATGTTCAAACGACAACCATTAGGCAATCTGTAATTCCGGATCACTTACTTGGCCGATGTGTTAGTATTTTTAGATTAATTGTATGGGTTTCAGTTCCGGTAGGGGGTACAGCCTCAGGATTTATAACCGAAAAATGGGGTGCTTCAATATTCTTTTTGTTTGCGGGATGTGTACTGTGTGTGGTTTTTCTCATTTTCCTGAAAACAAAATTGCACAGTGCAGCTGAATCTTATTTCAAAATAGAAGTGAGTTCGTATAAGAAATTGCAATGAGCCACTCACTTTCCCCTGGTAGAATGGGGTTGACACAACATCCACAGAAGGAAGAGAGTGTAAAATGGCTTAATCCAAGTTCTTAGATGAAAAGGTTTTGCATGGCCTGTTGCAAAAAGATGAGGGATTTCTTGGAAAATAGGTTTAGTGATGTAACGGCCGTTTCGTTGCCAAAACCCCTATAAAAGCAGCGTTTTGAACCACTAACGAAGTGGAAACCAACTTGCTAATTGAATCCCCTTTTTGTTGATAGAGTTTGTATTAAGAACAACAACCATTGTTTTAATGGTAGCTTGTTCTTCTTATTTCGTGAGTAAAGTTCTATTAGGGTAGGAATAGTTGGTTGATATTCTACTTTCTCAAGTACACCATCTATTGTAGTGATCCGGCCAAGCAAAAAGCCAATGTCTTTTCTTTCCTGTAAGAACTTACTAGCTACCTGAATGATCCATTGAGAACTAAGATCATGTCTTCCTTCCTTTTCTTCAAACCATTCAGTAAATGGAGTTCCCCAATCAATGTGCACATAGGGCATTGTTCGTTAAAAAAATAGATATTCACTCCCTGCATTTGATGGATATACTGTTTTGCACATTCATTCAGGTCAACCGTTGCCACCGTTTTCTTTAAGCGGTGACTGATCATTTCGGGTAAAAGTGTGCCGCGTTATCCGGTGGTAGATACCGTTTCCAAAAAGAAGGGATATCAATAATGAAATGGGAGCTGTGTATTGAACACATGAATCATTTAGTGCACAATCCCGATTGGGATCGAATCCATGAAGTGATACAACAAATGGATGGAAAAACCATCACCAACTTTGTATTGGATCCGGCAGATGATGAAGGGGCTTCTTTGTTATGTGGTGGTGGGGATGTGATTAATGGAGAGAAGAGATATAAAGTCGAATACTATTGTGAAGATGGTTCAGGGTATTGTCTGATCAACCCGGAAGAATCAGCAGATAAAGAGTATGAATTAACGATCCGAGTTCCGGATGTACAGCTGGCCAAACATTGTGTCAAACAAGAAGAGGTTATTAAGGCTTTTGAGTATTTTTATAAGACGGGTAAACGGAATCCGGAGTTGCATTGGGAAGAATATTGAGTTTACATAAAAATACGGATTTGTTACAAGGAGGACTAATCAAAGGAATTTGCTAAAAACAAGGGACAAACCCCTTATTACCAGAAAACCATTCCTGTCGAAATAGGAGGGAATTATGTCTTTGGATGTTAGACAGTGGTTTAAAGATGTCGTTTGTGAACATGAGGAAGCATATCAGTTTGATGTGGAAAATTTAGTCAAGGATAATTCCCTGGGTAATTGGATGATATTAGATCATCTCTCCTATCTGTGTTATACCATTGCGATAAAAAAATTAATATTGGAGAACGATGTAATCGGCTATAAACAACAATTATACAAGGCTGGAAGATATTTTGAATTGTATGTTCTCGCTGAACCGTTGAACGTTCCAAGCCATCCTCGCTATGTAAAGGGGGAAAACTGTTTCAAAGGGACTGCCAATTATTATGGCGATTTATATTCAGCCTTGATCAGCCAAAATCCGGAGTTGATTGTTTCCTTAGCGCATTTGCTGGGTTGGCGGGGGGAAGAGGAGGATTTCAAGATAAACGACCTGAATCCCGAAAATGGACATTTGGGTTATACAATAAAATATATCATTTTGCAGGAAGACAACAAAGCGCGGGCTCATTTGGAAGCACTCTCCCGTTTTCGATTGCATCGATATCAAAAAGTGGATATGGAGCAAAGAATGGCTGTCTTGGAGGGAATCTTGGACCAGGATCAGGAAAAGGTTCATGATGGTTTGAAGCAAATATTGAGACGACATAAGAAAAGAATCAAGCAAGAAGACATATTAGGCAAATTTTATGACAATGCTGTGGCCGGATTGGGTTGGTTGGCTCAATACAGAGGAATTAAAATCGAAATAAACGATAAGCTTTGCCCAAAAGAGATTTTTGAGTATCATGAATTTCCATATCCTGAATTGGAATGGATCCCAGAAGATCTCCGTGATAAGACATGGGAAGACCTGGTACAAAGAAGGTACTAAATTAGAACAACAGTTACATTTAACTTGAAGATGATTATGGGCTCATTTTCGCGATTTGGACTGAATGGCCGCTTGACCACATTTGAGTGACCGGTGAGTCTGTAAAATGGGCCAGAGGCAGAAAGTTCTTGGACGTGACCGAGTACTGGGAGTAGCGAAAATCCAATAAAAAACCTCAGCCAAAAATCACACGCATAAGTTGAACGCCGACTTTTTCTGACTGAGGTCACTTTTGGACTTGATCGCATCCGGAGATTAATCAGGCTTATCCAGATGAAAACTGTCAATGCTATTTAATTTTTGAAACAATGAATTTTGCACCCACAATCAGAATTGCAATTGCTCCGACACTAACCATATTTGACATTACCAAAAAGGAACCGGTTGGCAATACAATAGCCATAACAATGTGTATTATTGATCCGATGAAAGAAACTCCACCAACCAATGCAGTCATCACGGTTATTTTTTTGTGCACCACTGGATTGTTGTAGTGTTCTTTGTTTTGCTGCCCTATAGCCCTAAATATAATTAGCAGCAATGGTTTTTTTGCAAGTACGGAAATGATGAAAATTAAGCCTATGATGCCAAATACAGCCGGGTGGACAAGCTTAATTGGTAATGAATTTCCTCCGGAGATAAACGATATTACGAGTGCGATTGATAGAATAAAAGTACTTATTACACCTATCCAATCAACTCGGTGTTGCCATATCCATTGAACCATGGTTTTGATCACCGGAATGATCGTACTAATGGCAAGTGGTGCAGTATCTGTCGTAAAATGCGGGCGTAACACCATATACACGAAACACGGAAGAAGCAGGTTGAAAAAAAGACTGCGAATTAATTTTTTTTTGGTCTGTTGAAGACGTTGTTTTCTTTCTTTTTCTGAGTGCACTAAATTCACTCCCTTATTTCTTTATGAATAAATAATTCATTCATAAAATGAGCGTAATTGCCCGATTTATCGTTGGCAGGGATTGAAAATCCCATGCAGGCGGGACAGTGCGCTTGACCGGTTTCCGGGCCGAGGCCAGTGCCGGGTAAACATGCCCGCGACCGGGACAATTCAACAACGCACTCCCGCAATGCCATAGGAAAAAAAGCGGCTTACTATGGCTTGAGCATCCGCAGGATAATCTCAGTATCAGGAAAATGATTTTTAAATTTCTCAGGGCTGCGCAAAGCCAAGTTGGACAAACCGTTGAGACATGCAATAACAGCCAGCACCAGTTGGTCCGGATCGCCTTTTGCGAGTTCTCCGGAAGCCTGGCCCTCGACGATCAGTTGCCTCATCACGTCTTGGAAGGTCTGGCTTTGCTTGCGCATAAGTTCACGGAGATGGTCCGGCGTCGCTTCATCATGAAACATCTGAAAAAGCTGATAGAACTCGAGGCGTTCGCGTCGGTATTCCAATATCCTAGAAATCAGAAAGTGAAGGCGTTCTCCCGGTGTACCAGGCATTTCCAGAATGTGTTCCAGTGTCGCAATGGCGGATTGCATGGTCTGTTCGATCAGTTCGTTGAAGATTGCCTCCTTGTTGGCAAAATATCGATAGGGCAGCCCTTGACTGACTCCGGCAGCATCGGCAACGTCAGCCATGGTAGCTGCCCAGCCCTTGCGAGCAAAGGCTTTTCTGGCACCATCCAGTATCTTCTCACGTTGCGCTCCACGAAGACGTTGATTCGCTTCTTCTGTTCGTGGCATATCATCACCCTTTTTTGAATGAATGATTTATTCATTTTAAATTAAAGCACAGTAATTTCTTGATTGTCAAGTTGGAGGGAATGGGCCTTAAAGGGCATCATTTTTTAGAGGGAGTGAAGAAGTTCCTGGAATCTCTGGAGTGGAACTTTTCTTATTGGTCCGGCGTGTGTTATAAATGCCCCCCTCTTTTCTTGTTTTCATAAAGTCATATGGGGGTTAATGTGGAAGGAGCGTGTCACAAATGGATGTAGACAAAATAAAAGAAGCGATATTCAAAAGCATTGAGGAAAACTTTGACTTGAAGATACGATCAGGCCGGCAAATTCACCGCGGTTGGCGCAATCTCAAATGGAAAATTGAAACGGATGAAGGTTCGCTTTTTGTCAAACAGTATCATCCTGAAAGGTATCCTCCCAAGAAATTAGATCGAGTACGAGAAGCCCTTCGTATCCAAGCGTACCTTGCAGAGAATGGCATCCCTTGTCCCAAACCCTTTCAATATGAAGAGTCCCATTTGATTAAAACCGATTGTGATGTGTGTTACTGCTTAACTCCTTACTGTGAAGGAGAAGTGGTAAAACCGGGAGAAGTGAATATGGATCAAATGTATCATCTGGGAAAAGTGACAGGGAAAATGCACAAAAAACTGCAAGTCCTTCCTGCGCAGCCGCCTGGGTGGAAGCCAAGTTATGAAAAGATTTGCGAAGCATGGAACAGGAATCGGGACAGGGCACGATTGGAGAAGCGTCCGGATCGCGTGCTCCAGGCGATTAATAGCCAGAGAACCATCATCGATCAGCTTGAGTTAGATCGTTTTCATGATTGTCCGGTTGGTTGGGCCCATTCGGATTTATTCGTGGACAATTTGCTTTTTTCTCCTGATCGTGTATCGGCCGTTCTTGATTTTGATCGGATAACGGTCATCTATCCGGAACTGGATCTTTCGCGAGCCATTCTGTCATGCGCATTGAAAGAAGACAAAATGCGTTTGGATGCCGTTTCGGCTTTTTTAAATGGTTACAATGAATATATTGCTTTTCAGGGAAATGATTTGGTTCGGGCGTTTAAACTGCTTTGGTGTCGTGAATCAGCCAAATGGATTAGGCCGGAGATGGAAGAGCGTCCGGGTTCTGCCATGCGTTTTGTTCATGAGATCCTGTGGATAACGGCCAATTGGAATGAGCTGGATAAAATATTTAACTCGCTTCCATAGGAGGAATCACCTATGAGAGGTACAACGCACAGATTAACAATAAGTAAGCAGGAAAGAAGCGGGATTGACATATGGTAGAATGGATAAAACGAGATAAAGAAACAGCTTTAGAGGCTTTTTCCCGGGTTGAAGTAAAAATTGGCATACGCTTTTCACAAGATTATAAAGATTGGGTTAAGCTATACAGCCGACCCAAAAGTGGACATGTTCATATTCTGATTAATGATGAATCCTTTCATTTTGATGACTTCTTTGATTTGGAGGAAATAGTCGATGAGGTAGAGGAATTGTATGCAGGCGAAGAAGAGTATAAGAAATTGGGATTGATCGTGCCTTTCGGGTTTGATTCAGCATTGGAACGTTACTGTTTTTATTATCCTCAAGGTAACGAAAACCCGATTATCATTTGGTTTTCTTCAGATGATACTCTTTCAGAGATTTTCGACGGAAAAGAATTTAACTTGAATCGGGTTAAAATCGTAAGACAAACGTTTACTGATTTTATCAACGATTTATATACAAGAACGGATGATTAATGATTTACTCATAATCATGGCGCATAGGAGCCGCATTTTAAGGAGTGCGGCTCCTTGCTATTTGCAAAGACAAAAATGATGCCCATTTTCGGTTCGCTTTGGGAGGGAAAGAATTCGGTGATTTAAGCTGCTAAAACCGAATTGAATCATTTTTACCTGTTCGGAACAATTTTTCATTAAGACACAGAGGAACAGAGCGAATAGTTCTGATGCATACTAAATTTTTGTAAAAGAACTTGTTTTTTATTTCTTGGGGAGATCTAATTATAACTAAATTGATTCCATTTTACGCCGAAGCCGTTCTTCCGCAATTAAATGTGCCTCTGCAATCAGTTGTTTTGTTTTTTCCACATTCTCTCCGTCCGGATTAAGGATGCACACAAAATGTTGGCGTGAATAGTGAGGATGCGGTAAAAACACGTTCAGCACCGAATAATCGATGTCCCCGTCCAACGGACCGGTAATGAGCTTGTTGAATGTCTCTTTGCTTACTCCTATGTTGAGGCGAAATACATCTTTTCGATTGAGATTGGAAACATTGTCGTAGTCATTGTCTGAATCGATAATGGTTGTAAACGGCAGGCTGCGATCGTCGCCGACGAAAAACAATGAATATCCGAAGTTCTCTTCTCGTTGAACATTGGGCAAACCCATCAGAAATGCTTCAAAATCCACCTGTTTCATCATTTTTCCTCCTCGGATTTGAACACATATTTCCCCGCTTGTACATGGGCCAATATTCTTTCTGTCGTTGCCAATTCATTCTCAACATAACCAACCCAAATGCCTACAAGTTCAGGATGCATGGAAGGTTCGGATGGACGCTCTTCCGTTGGCAAACTCTTCAGGAAACCAATCGATCTTTCTATTTCAATACGGCGTTGCTGTAAGAGAGCAATCACTTTTTGCCGTGGTAGCATATCCATAAAAGCAACTCCCGCTGAAAGCTGCTGAATGTCAATGCTTACAAGTGCCGATTCAAGCAATGCTTCAAATTCGGTTTCACCCTTTTTGGTTACGGTGTATTCCTTTCGTGATGGACCCAGTTTTACATTGACCTCAGAATTAATGGACTTTATCATCCCCTGCGATTCGAGCTTGTTCAAGGCATGATAAACAGATCCGGGCTTTACGTTGGTCCAAGTATCGGCATGCCAAGAAGTGATATCACTTAAAACTGCATAACCATGACTAATTCCTCTTCGCAAAATGGAACCTAACACGAGTAATCTAACAGTGGATATGGTTAACACCTCCCGATATCTATTCAAATTTGAATATAAAACACTATGTATTTTAACTTAATGAAGCTGATTATTCAAGTTTGAATAGCAACGTAGTAAAAAAGCCGTACAAAGGCAAACCAATTACACGCCAGGGGATTTATGGCCAGTTAAAAAAACACTTCCCTGTCTTGAATGACAAGGAAGTATCTGCTCGCTGTTTATGCCATATCTTCTGTAAAATCCTGATCGATCAAAGCCACGTCCGCTGATGACACGAATAAACACTTCAAATAGAAAAGCAGCCTCTGGTAGTTAAAGGCTGCTTGATCGTCTCATATTAAAGAAGTTTTAAGGATTCACGGATAAAGGCCGGGATATCATCCGGAGTCCGGCTGGTCACCAGCTGGTTTTGACAAACAACCACTTCTTTATCGTGGAAGTTGGCACCGGCATTTTTCAGGTCCACTTGGATGGACTTGTACCCGGTTACGTCACGATCCTTCAAGGTTTCGGCTGTAATTAATAACTGTGGACCGTGGCAAATGGTAAAGACAGGTTTTTTGTCATCCATGAATTTCTTTGCAAATGCGACGAAGCGGTCGTCAGCACGCAGCAAGTCAGGAGAAAATCCACCAGGGATGAATAGTGCGTCAAAATCCTCTGGTTTTACTTCATCAATACCGGCATCGACGGACAATTTGTACCCATGTTTGCCGGATACCGTTTTTCCCTTTTTCTCTTCAATCACGGTAACTTGGTGTCCGGCATCTTGGTAAGCTTTTGCCGGCTCGGTGAATTCAACATCCTCGAATAAGTCGGTAACTAGTGCAGCAATTTTGCTCATGTTGTGTACCTCCTACCGAGATATATAAGCATATTTATGTTTGCAAAGAAATGGTACAGAAATAAAATAACATGCTTTAATTTGATTATCAATATGTGATAAAATAACATACTTTAATTTATTTAGTTACGGGAGGATTCAGTGATGACACAGCAGAGCAGATTATGCACTTTCTTCCTTATCAGGATGATCCCTTTCACTCAAAGGCCGTTTTCACTTTGTTTACCTGCCGTTTGAATTTGGCGGGCCAGCCGTACCAATCATGATGGAAGGTTTGACTCATCTGATGAAAATACGGGTCATCCGTCATCTGATACAACGTCTCCAACTGTTCAATATGAACCATGTGATAGTGCATGGACTGATGGGTGAGTTTGAGGCCATAGCGACTGGCATCATCCGGGACGCGATAACGATCAATGTTGTCGTACACCGTCGTGATGGCTGCCTGCAACAGGACTTTGGCTTCTTCCTTCTTCGTCAATTGGTAATAGTCGTACAAGCCATAGGCGGCAAAGATGAAGCCGTTTAAGACATGTGTGGGTTTCTCCATCGGATACTCTTCAATCCAGTAATGCCCATTTTTGTCGGCCATGGTCACCCACCAGGGATGGTTTTTCGATCTCAGCTGCGCGAAACTGAGATAGGTTTTGTCTGCGAGGATCCGGTATTGGGGATCATGGGTGATCTGATATAAGCGGACAAAAGCAGATAAGGCTTGTCCTTGGGCCATTCCTGAATACCAACGGGGTTTTAGGTGCTCCGTCGGAATGTTATGAAGATAAACATCGAAATCATAGGGGAAATAAAGGGCTCCATCCTTTTCCACCGCAATGTCCGACAAACGCTTCGCGTACTTTTGGGCTTCCCGGAGATACCGTTCATCCTTCGTCATTTGGTAACTGGTGATGAAATTGATGATGTTATTGGCCAGACGAACCGGATGATTATATAAGGGTTTTCCCTCTTTATCCTGGTACATGGGAATCCCGTCTTGATCAAATGCCGTGTGCTTCGGAATCAAATCCGCCGGTTTGGGCAATCGGTAGATCTCCGCCGAACGAATCGGAAACGGATAATAGGAAAGCGTATTGGAACCGATGTTAAATTTTATTTCAGCTTTTTTCGGTTTTACCGGTTCCTTTCCTTCTGCATTTTCTGTCCAAACGCTTGCAATTCCCAGGCATATCAAGGAAATGGTAAGTGTCAGAACCCATAGGCGGGGTTTAAGATTGGTCATAGAAATTCCCTCTCCTTTTTCATCACTACAAATTCATTCGGAGAGGGAACATCTTTTCTACGCATATTCACATATTAGTCAGAAATAAGATTCAACACAGAAGAGTTTGATTAATCATAGTAAAAGAGCTACCCTTTGCAGGTAGCGTGTTTGGTTTTTGGGAAATGGTTATGGTTTGCGCTTCATTATAGTTATTCGTAAGGTGTAACGAATTTGTGTCCATGTACGTATAGAAAATGGTTGGAAACGTGTCTCGAAATGTGTCCGAATAAGCACGACCTCCGGGGATTTTTCATCCGCTTTTAAACGCCGCGCTGAATTTTCTTGAGAGTGACCGTTTCCGGTTTATGTTTGAATGAGGGGTGCTTTTCATAATTCGGAACAGCCTTAAATATAAGACGTACAGCTTTGTACTCAAAAATCGGATGGTGGAAATGGGGCGAATTCAGATGGCATAACGCGGAATTGATTAAAATTAAACTATCCCTTAAGATTTTTTTGACAATAATGTGACAATCGAGTGATCGTTTTCATAAAAAAAGTTAGTTTAGTATAATTATCGTTGGATGAATTTACCGCAGAAAGGGGATTGAATATGTGGAAGGGAAGTAGTAAAATTATATCTATTTTCCTATCTGCCGTACTTATTTTTCTTCTGAGTGGATGCAGCAAAGATGACAAGGTGGAAATTCCGGCAAGTTCGGTACAAGTAATTGATGGGGACACGATTAAAGTAAGAATGAAAGGAAAAGAAGATACGGTCCGATTCTTGTTGGTCGATGCCCCTGAAACGCATAATGATCGTTTGGGGAAACAACCTCTGGGAGATGAGGCGAAAGAATTTACCGAACAGATGATCAAACATGCCAAAAAAATTGAGTTGGAAAAAGACCAGTCGACTCGGGATAATTATGGTCGTTTCCTTGCTTATGTATACGCGGATGGCAAATCAGTACAGGAAGAGCTGTTGAAAAACGGTTTTGCCCGGGTTGCTTATGTATACAAACCTAATACAAAATATGCCAAAGAGTACGAGGAATTTGAACAACAGGCTCGAAATAAGAAAGTGGGAATTTGGCAGTGGGATGGATATGTCCGGAAAGATGGCTTCCATCCTGAAGCGACAAGAAACGTATTTGCCGCAAGTAAAAATAGTGATGTTTATCACCCGGCCGACTGTTATGTCGTAAAAGATATCAAACCTGATAACTTAATTTATTTTTATTCGGAGGCATCTGCAAAAGCCAGTGGTCGTCACCGTAGTGATGTAAAAGGTTGTTGGGCTCACTAATCTTTGTTTGTTCCGGATGCGGTTGAAAGAACTGGATTTTTATAATGAAGGGGATAATTAACCATATTCAAGGAATTAATGGCCCGTTTTGGCAAGGGGGCCGCTAAAGTCGATTTGGTATTGGATCGAAATCAGTTCCAGTTGGGGGATGTTGTGGAAGGGAAACTGACGATCCGCGGCGGAGAAGTGGAACAAAAAGTGAATAAAATCGATGTCCGGCTGATGGGAGTAATTCGTTTTGGCGAGTCAGACCATACCCTGAATGTTACCTCCATCCCATTTTATCAATCCTTTACCATTCATCCGGGAGAATACAAGGAGTTTCCATTTCAATATCAACTGCCATACGATCTCTTGGTTTCCGGAAATTACGTGACGTATTTTTTCCATACTGAATTGGACATTGAGGGTGGGGTGGATCAAACAGACCGTGATTATATTGAAATCCTTCCTCCTCAAAAGCTGCAACAAGTGTTAATTGCCCTCGATCAGCTGGGATTTCGGGAGAAGCATGATTCGCGGAAATTTGATGGTCATGTTCAAGAGTTTGAATTTTTCCCGGCAGGTTACTTACAAGGCCAGGTGGAAGAATTAGAGTTTGTTCCGGTAATTTTGCCCGATGGTGTTCGTTTGTTGCTCGAATTGGATTTGCTTTCATATGGTCATGAGAAAGAGATCAAACGTGAAATTTATCTTTCAAATGATCAGTTACAATCGATTCCGTCTCTGGTTAACCATCTGCAAGCCGTATTAAATGAAATGGTCTATCATCAAAATTCCAACTATATCAGTTATGACCATCATTACGGGCACGAATATCCCGGCCATGAACATCACTTCCATGAAAAGCACGGTTCAGGGATGGCTGGAGCGATTGGCGGATTTGCTGCCGGGGTGATTGGCGGTATGATTTTAAATGAAGTGCTGGATGATGACGATGACGATGACGACGATGATGATGACCGGAATGATGGGTTTTTGGAAGACCTGTTTGAAGGAGATGATGATGACCAGGGCGATGGTTTTCTGGAAGATTTATTTGAAGGAGATGACGATTGATCAGCATAAAAAGGTGACGGAATTTCTACGAAGCTGACAGTTGCCTTTTTGAATATATCTTGTAACAGCCGGGATGGCCGGTGGTGATCAGACGAAAAATAAAGGTTCTTACTTCGCAACCAAACGGCGAGTAAGAACCTTTTTTATCATTTCCGGAGACGTTATGGCAAACGCTCTTGTTGCTCATCTGGATAGAGTTTTGGAAACATCTCGCCCCAAAAGCGTGAGGGCAAGATCGAAAACCATGAACCTCTCCGTCTTTTGGGGGATGATACAGGTTGCTGTCAATAGACCTCGATCTGAGATTCCTCCTCAGATGTCGTCTTCATGCCGTTCTTTCCCGGTTTGAAATAAATATTGCCCGATCAGCAATTTTGATACATGGAGAAACATTTCCTGACGTTCCACATATCCGTTGGTAAAAACGCCGACAGCCCCCAACGTGGTTCCGATGTTCTTTTGTTTTGTATACTGCTCCATGATGATGCTTAGTTCTTTTCCTTCTTTCAATGGAATGAGAAATTCATCCGGGAGCTTGATCCTGGCTCCGCCCGCCATCACCCGAATGCCGTTCCGGTCAGTCAGTGCTCCCCAATTACATAGAAATAAGCCGTGAGCTGTTTCTGCAACTCCCCCTTCCAAACCGACTCCGATGTCTGCGTCCATCTCTTTTCTGGCATTTTCGGCACGGTTTATCGCGCCTTGAAGGGTTTCTTCATCGGATAAGGGTTGATTTGAGACACCTGAAGGCACGGATACAGACAGAATAACGGCATTCAGATTTTGGAATGCTTGTTCGACTGCTCCCACTTTCGTACTGTTTTTTGAACCGACCGCCACTCTCATCCTTTTCACCTGCAATACTTTATAGGATTAGCTTTCCTTCTATACATGTGACTGCGTGTCCTCCCAGCAAAATCGTGCCGTCATCGTGGAATCGCACTTCAACCCGGCCGTCACGTCCGACACAGCGGCCTTGGGAAGCGATGTAACCCGGTTTGTCCAATAATTTAAATTCCCTTGCGAGAGCAGCCACACAACCATTGCCGCTGCCGCATACGGGGTCTTCCGGAACGCCTTCACCCGGTGCAAAGGAGCGTACCTCAATCTGCGTTTCTTCTCCGGACGGCGTCAGGCCGAACACCGTTATGCCGGCGGCTCCGGGCGGTGTCAGCGCAGCAATCCGCTCCATTTGAGGTTGCAGGCGACGGACCAGGTTTGAATCGGTTAATTGCAGCGTAATCCACACCACTCCCACATCGACGATTGCACTGGCACGCACACAGTCCGGAGAGACGCCGATCGCATTTGCCAGCTCAGTCTGATCCACATTCGTGATTTCCTTAAGTACAGGATTGGGCAAAGTGAGAAACAAGCGATTTTCATCCATGAAAATAGAGATTAAACCTTTGCCGCATTCCTGGATCAGGCGCCCTGTGTTTTTGGGTTTCAAACCATGCTTCAACACGGCATAAGCCGATCCGATCGTGGGATGACCGGCAAAGGGAAGTTCGCTTTGGGGGGAGAAAATTCGCAGCCGATAGTCAGCCCGGGGATCTGTCGGCTCGCAGACGAAGGTGGTTTCGGACAAATTGGTCCAATTGGCAATCGACTGCATTTGTTCGTCAGACAGCCCATTGCCGTCAAGAATGACCGCAACCGGATTTCCTTTGAACGGAACGGACGAAAACACATCAACCTGCTGGAAAGGAATTTGTTTCACTGTGTGAACCTCCAAGCTTATATGATGGATTGGTTCCATTATACCCCATGCCAGTTGGAAGAGGTTTCACCAACAACCATAAAAAAAGCCCCGCCGGAGCGGGAAACTTCGTATGCAAACAAGAATTTTATGCCATTGATTTGACAGATGTGATTGATTTGGGGGAAGCTCGTAAACTTCTTGTATTTTGCGTGATCGGAAGTTTACAGGCCTTCGGGGTGGATTTCATTCATTAAAAAATGGTGTGAACCAGCCCGCCATCGATTCTGAGCGAAGCACCATTGATGGCGGAGGATCGGGGACTGCAAAGGAAAGCGACAAAAGACGCGATTTCTTCCGGACGAATCAGTCGTTGAATTAAGGAGCTTGGCCGGTGTTCACTCATGAACCGCCGCTCCGCTTCTTCCAATGTCATCGATTCTCCCTTGTAGAGTTTTTTGATGTGTTCTTCTACTCCTTCTGTTAACGTGGACCCGGGCATGACCGTATTGACAGTCACTTTTGTTCCTCTTGTCAGTTCAGCCAGACTTCGGGAAATCGACAGTTGCATGGTTTTCGTCGCGCTGTAATGGGCCATTTCAGGCGAAGGCATGATGGCTGCTTCACTGGATATGAAGAGAATTTTTCCTTCATTTCGCTCCAGCATGCCTTTGAGATAGTGACGGGACAATCGAATTCCGCTCATAATGTTGGTTTCAAATATCTTCTGCCATTGCTCATCGGCCGTTTCAAAAAAATCTGCGGGCTCAAAGATCCCCATATTGTTGATTAAAATATCGATTTCCGGGTATTTTCCGGTGATCTTATCACTTCCAGTTGCCGAACTGAGGTCTGCCACGGCCGGTTCGAGCGATGCCTGAGGATGTGAAGCCCGAATTTCCTGCATGGTTTGTTGCACTTTTTCTTCCGTTCTCCCATTGATCAGGACAGTACACCCTTCGGAAGCAAGCAGCTTGGCAATCGCTTTCCCGATCCCGGATGTGGAACCGGTAACGAGAACTCTTTTTCCTTTTAAAAACAGATCCATATTTTTCAGTCCCCTTTACTCTGTTTTTATTTGTTCGGATTGCGCTCATGCTGCCAAGTGCAGCGAATGAGATTTACATCTCCAGGTTGTGTTTTACAAGGCGTTTTCAAACATTCATTCAATCGTTTCCGGTATGGTTAAACTCAGGCAAAACATATTCTGCCAACTCATGGAGCACTTCCGGGATCGGACGCTGTGAGTGACGAAAATGCAAAGCGATATGATTGACTCCGATCTCCTCCAGTCTTTTTAGATGCCGGATCAATTCATTTCGTCCGATTGTGGCTCCGAATTTAAACGGTTTGGCCGGGTGGTAGGGATGTTCATGAAGATCTAAATGATATGCTGAAATATAGGGCTTGCGTTCAGTTATCCCGAGCTTTTCATGCACTTTTTCCCACTCCTCGATCTGAAGTTCTGTCGAGGCGACTCCTCTGGGATAATTGAACCAGCCATCCAAATGCTGAACAATCCATTCCAGCGTCTGTGTTCCCCGGCCTGCCATGACGATTGGAATTTCAGGCTGAACCGGCTTGGGGAGAAGATCAAGTTGGTTGTCAAACAACATGTGGTCTTTGTTCCAGGCTTCCTTGATTAACTCTACATGTTCCCGCAGAATGGCTCCTTTTTGATCGGCATCCACTCCGAAAATCGGGAATTCCACAGGGCGATCCCCCGTTGCGATTCCCATCACGAACCGTCCGCCGGAGAGCTGGTCGACTGTGGCTGCGGCTTTGGCTACGTGATAGGGATGCCGCAACGGGAGGACAATCGCTCCGGTCGCCAAAATCACATCATGCGTGATGGCTGCCAAATACCCCAAATATGCAAAGGGATCAAACAGTTGAGCTGCATCACCGAAACGGTGGGGATCGAAAAAAGGAACATCCCTGATCCACATGGATTTGAAACCGAGCCGGTCCACCAGGCGGGCAAATTCCGCGTGTCTTTCCATATTCGGGACGCCAAAGGGACGTCCTTCTTTTTTCGCCTGTTTGAGCCCTTCCGGGGACCAATCGGTATCCAAGGGAAGCTCAACGCCAAGTGTTAAGCGATTGGCGGGAATCATTTTCCGCAATGCAGAAAAACCCATATTAACACCTCCTTTCCCGGTCATGATGTCAAGCCTGTTTTTTTCGTTCCAAAGCCATGCTCCAACCAGTCAGGATCACGGCTCCTGCGACCATGGCTGCACCGACCCAGGAAGTATGAATCAACCCCATTGAACTGGTAACGATTCCTCCCAGCCAGGAGCCGATCGCGATTCCCGCATTAAAGGCCGCGATATTGATTGATGAAGCCACGTCCACTGCGGAAGGAACGTATTTTTCAGCCAGTTGAACAACATAAAGCTGGAGTCCGGGAACGTTCATAAAAGCGAACAGTCCCATGAATATGATCGTAATGAGTCCCGTTATTTTAAAAGGTGCAGTAAAAGTCAGGGCAAACAGCACGAGTGTTTGGATCATGAACATATAAAACAGGGCTTTGACAGGATTATGATTTGACAGTTTGCCGCCGATGATGTTTCCGATCGCAATCGCGACTCCGTAGACAAGCAAAATGATGCTGACCGTATTTGCGTGAAAGCCCGTGATTTCCTGCAACAATGGAGAAAGATAAGTGAAGGAAACAAAGGTTCCTCCATAACCCAAAGCCGTGATGACAAAGACAAGGAGCAGCCGGCCATTTGTGACCAGTTTCAATTGATCACGGAAGGTTGTTTTGGTTCCCGGACGAAGATGGCCAGGAATCAGGATCGCATTGGCAATGAGAGCAATCAGTCCGATTATGGCAATTCCTGCAAAGGAGATCCGCCAGCTGAAGGTTTGGCCGATAAAGGTTCCAAACGGAACTCCTGTCACAGTGGCGACCGTCAGTCCGGTGAACATAAACGCAATGGCGCTCGCACGCCGGTCCTCTGATACCAAGTCGGCGGCAATGGTTGAACCGATTGACATAAATACGCCATGAGTAAAGGATGCAATCACCCTGGCAATAAGCAAAACGCCGAAGTTTGCGGCTGTGGCTGCCAGAGTGTTCCCGATCACAAATAAGATCATGATCGAGATTAGCAGTGTTTTTCTTGACATTGCCGAAGTGAGGGAGGTTAATATCGGTGCTCCGAAAGCCACTCCCAGGGCATAAAGGGAAACAGTGAGGCCGGCCGTTGTAACCGGAACATGCAGATCTTTTGAAATCGGCGGCAACAAGCCTACACTGATGAATTCTGTTGTTCCGATGGCAAAAGCGCTGATGGCCAAGGCAAGCAACGGAAGCAAGCTTTGTCGTTGCCTGCTGCTGCTTTTGCCACGAGATAAAGTATGCGTGGTCATAGAAATACCTCCGTGCTTAATTTGGATATATTGATGGGATAAAAAGGTGTTAGGATTTTCAAATTTGGAAGCTGGAAAAAATCTACTCGACAACCATGGCACTTATTATGTAACATATACTTGTATTTTGGAAGTACGTACTTTGAAGTAATATAGGTACTTGCGGGTAATATAGATACCTGAAAGTGATATAGATACCTGTGAGTAATATTGGAACTAAACCATCTGATTCTGAAAGCAAAAGGGGGAAACACAATGAAAAAGGAAGACAAATTCTATAACATTCCGGTTGAAGCCACATTGGAAGTGATCGGCGGAAAATGGAAAACAGTCATCCTGTGCCATTTGACCCATGGACCGATGCGGACGAGTGAATTGAAAAAAGCCATGCCCAATATTACGCAAAAAATGTTGACCCAACAACTGCGTGAATTGGAAGAAGATGGTGTGATTAACCGTATTGTCTTTAACCAGGTTCCCCCCAAAGTGGTTTATGAACTGAATGAATTTGGGTGGTCGCTGAAGCCTGTGCTGGATCAAATGTGTGCATGGGGAGAAGAATATATAAAATGCAAAGAGAAGAAAAAAACGGAGGCAAGTCATTCCAATACTTCTGTGTAAGGATGGGAGATCGGCCCCGCGTTTGTTTTCATAAATCAACCCCCGGCAACACGGGGGTTTTTGTTGCAGTTGCTGATCGAATTTGATGTTTCAGCCTGAAGCGGATCTTACCATTTGGTGTTCTGTGTGATAAAATAAAACCAATTCATGACATAGGCGATGGAGTTCGCCATAATTGCCGATCAGGCTGATGACTCCTACCGGTGTGGATACTGGTAGGAGTCTGTTTTTTTCGGGAAAGTTTGGGATCATAAACATGTCGGGGAGGGAAAGAGAATGGTTTATCTAGCGATCGGGGCAACGGGAATGCTGGGAGCCTTGCTCCGGTACTGGCTTGGAATCTGGATTCCGACTGCGTGGATCTGGGGGTTTCCGTTGGGAACGTTGTTCATCAATTTGGCCGGTTCGTTTTTACTGAGCGTGTTTTCGGTATGGTTCACCCGTTTTCCGAAGATGCCATCCTGGCTGAAAACAGGGATCACAACAGGGTTTATCGGTTCGTTTACCACGTTCTCGACTTTCAATGTTGAACTTCTCACGTTCATGCAACATCACGCTTGGATCATGGCTCTGTCCTATTTGTGGCTTAGCTTGGTGGGCGGCCTTTTCTTCTCCTGGAGCGGCTGGCGAATCGGGAAAAACCTTGCTGAAAGAGAGAAAGAACCAGAGGTGGTGCCCAGATCGTGATATCTTCCATTTTCGTCGTGATTGGAGGTTTTTTGGGAGCCATTTGCCGTTTTCTGTTAAGCGGGTGGATATCACGCCGTTATTCTTCGTTTCCGGTTGGCACGATTACGGTCAATCTTCTCGGTTCCTTTTTGCTGGGATGGATCACGGGACATGAGCTGAATGAAACCTGGAAACTCCTCTTTGGTACGGGTTTCATGGGGGCTTTTACCACCTTTTCGACATTGAAATGGGAAAGTGTGCAAATGGTTGCCAAACAAGAAAAGAAAAAATTTTTTCTGTATCTCGGGCTCAGTTATCTCTTGGGAATTTTGTCCGCCTTCACCGGGTATTGTTCGGGCGTTTGGATGAAAGGTTGAATTACGATGCCGGAAAATACGGAGATGCATTTTCGACCGCCTGACCTTGAAGGATCTGAGTCAGATTGAAGCAGGCCGGGAAGATCCCAGTCCAAAATTTTTTGCAGCAGGATAAAAGCACTTTCCCCTTGTTCAACCCCGAATAGGATATACAGACTTTGAATTGGGGGAGGTGGAAAAATGGGATTCGGTTATGGCGGTTTTGGGTTCGGTTGGAGAAGTCTGTTAATCTTCCTCCTTGTGATTGCGACCATCTTCGTCTTTGTCGGCGGAGGATTTGGGTTCTAAATGAAAAGTGATGAAATCCCTTGAGGAAGATGGAAACCGGCCCGTAAGAAATGCACCCATTCGACCTTTTTTTCGGCAGCGGTGAATTTAAACCGATTGTCACCCCAAAATTCGCGTTCTTTTTGCCGGTCGCCGGAACGCGGATTGCTTGGAATGGAGAGATCTGGTCAGGCCGTGGGGATTGGGACAACTCATCAGGAGGCTTTGCGCGTTTCATTTCTTTCACTCCTTTCGTCTTGTGATACGGTGATATCGTATGACCGCTCATCTGCATTGGAACCAAGTCATTTGACCTGAATTCAGGATTGAAGGTCAGGGCTCTTGCTTCCGGTCAAAGGCAGCGAGAGCCTTGACAGTCCGGCGATCGATTTGGAATTTAATCATACATGTCAGTAAAAGGGTTCATGCTTTGCGTTCAGTGCAAAGTATGAGCCTTTTTTTGTGGATGGCAGATCGGTATGTTATATATTTATTAAATTGAATTATAAGTAAATTATAAGAATATGCTTTCAAACATGGTAAAATAACCAAAGGAGGCGACTCAAATGCAAAATATAGAATCTGAATATAAAAAATTATCGGAATCATACCGGGACTGTTGCCGGACAAAAGATCTGATCCTGAAGGCTTTTGACAGCGCGTACGAAGGGATTGTCATTACTGATCCAGATGGATTTATCACTATGCTTAACCGGACTTATGCCGATTTTCTCGGAGTCGACGTCGACGAAGCGATTGGAAAACACTACACGGAAGTGATAGAAAATACCCGGATGCATATCGTGGCCAAAACCAAGACACCTGAACTTGCACAAGTTCATCGGATCAAAGGCGGGAATATGATCGCCCATCGGATTCCCATTATCCAGGACGGAACAGTAATTGCGGTCGTTGGAAAAGTGATGTTTCAAAATGTGCGCGAATTGCATACGCTATCGGCGCGTGTCATTCAGTTGCAGAAAGAACTCGATTATTATCAGGGTGAACTGCTGAAAAATCTGGGAGCCAAATATCGCTTTGAAGATATTATCGGGATCAGCCGGAACATCTTGGAAGTAAAGGAAATTGCCAAGCGGGTGGCTTTAAGTGATACAACCATATTGATCAGCGGAGAGAGCGGAACCGGAAAAGAACTGTTTGCTCATGCGATTCATAATTACAGCCACCGGAAGTTTGGCCCGTTTGTGAGGGTCAATTGTGCGGCGATTCCCGACACCCTGATGGAATCCATTCTGTTCGGCTATGAAGAAGGCGCCTTTACCGGTGCATTGAAAGGGGGAAGAAAAGGGAAATTTGAAATCGCTCACAAAGGGACTATTTTTCTGGATGAGATCGGCGAGCTTTCCCCCGTCATGCAGGCAAAGTTATTGAGGGTGTTACAGGAAAGGGAAATTGAGCGGATCGGTGCCATGCATCCAATGAAAGTGGACGTGCGGATCATTGCCGCCAGTAACCGGAATTTGGAGTCGATGGTGAAAAACGGGGAGTTTCGGCAGGATTTGTTTTACCGGCTTCATGTGGTTTCCCTTCATATTCCCCCTTTACGGGAAAGGGTGGAGGATATTCCCGTTTTGGCGCGCCATCTTTTGCAAATGTTATCTCAGGAGACCGGCATGTATGCAGCAGGGATGGAACAAGAAGTGTTGGATGTGTTCATTCGCTACCATTGGCCCGGAAATGTCCGGGAATTGAAAAATGTACTGGAACGGGCCCTTCATGTGAAAAGGGAGGATATGATCCGGTTGAGCCATTTGCCTGTGCGCCTCTTTGAAGAAAGCACGGGAGAGCGGCCCTGTTTTCTGCTGGCAAATGCGATTGAAGAAACCGAGAGAGAAACGATCAGGCAAGTGCTGAAAATGACAAACGGCGACAGAGCCCGGGCGATCCGGCTGTTGGGAATCAGTAAATCGAGTTTCTATCAAAAAGTGAAAAAATACAAGATTGAGATCAGACCGATGGATTGAACCAATTTTACCGACCTTGTGATTTTTTTGGCGTTCCCATTCCACAAATCCGGAATGATGTGCAAAAATTCGGACGCGGGAGATGATATCAGGCAAGCAGTTTGCCTGAAACAGGTGCGGTATCTTTCCAAAAATGTGTACAAAAAATGACGAAATATACGGTTTTCACGATTGGCAACAAAATTGCATGGCAAATGAGCAAGGGAGTTCAATGGATTCTTCGACAGGATCGAAGGAGGTAAAGGATATGGCAGTGTTGGTAATTTTCCTGGCTCTTGGATTGCTCATGCTGTTGGCGTACAGGGGCTATCCGGTAATTTTATTTGCACCCGTGCTGGCTGTGTTGGCAGCTGTATTATCCGGACTCCCGCTTTTGCCGACCTATACGGAAGTGTTTATGGTGAAAGCCGTTGCTTATGTAAAACTCTATTTTCCCATTTTTCTCCTCGGGGCGATTTTCGGGAAGGTCATGGATGACAGTGGGGCCGCCTGTTCCATCGCTCGCGGATTAACACGCCGCTTTGGGGGCAGGCAGGCGATTTTGGCGGTTGTCTTAACCTGTGCAGTTCTCACATATGGCGGAGTCAGTTTGTTTGTCGTCGCCTTTGCGGTTTATCCGTTTGCCGCCGCGCTGTTTCGGGAGGCGGACATTCCCAAACGCTTGATTCCGGCTGCGATTACGTTGGGGTCATTCACTTTTACAATGGATTCTCTTCCGGGCACTCCTCAAATTCAAAATATTATACCGACATCTTATTTCAAGACAACTTCCTTTGCCGCCCCGATTACCGGAATCACAGGAGCTTTCCTGATCGCCGTCATTGGCTTGTGGTGGTT
Source organism: Thermoactinomyces sp. CICC 10521 (assembly GCF_016055135.1). Classification (NCBI taxonomy): domain Bacteria; kingdom Bacillati; phylum Bacillota; class Bacilli; order Caryophanales; family Thermoactinomycetaceae; genus Thermoactinomyces; species Thermoactinomyces sp. CICC 10521. The sequence goes on from NZ_JAECVZ010000028.1 coordinate 26,643, forward strand.
GCATCGTCGGAAGAATAAACTGATGTCCAACGGTGAGGGCTATGGTGACCATACGTTGAACGAGCCGGCAATAGCAGAGGATGAAAATCTTCCCGCCATCTGGTTGTCAGTTATTCCGCTCATTTTGGTTTTGGGAGGAAATGCGCTGTTCACTTATGTTGTATTGCCGGGATGGTATCCGGAAACTTTATTGAAACAATATGAAGGATTGGACATTGATCAGGTATTGGGAGTATGGGCTCTCATCCTTGCCCTGGTTTTTGGCATCGCTTTTGCCATCGTCCTGCAATGGTATTACCGGAGAAAATCTGCTGTCGGGGCCGACAAGGTTCTTGTGAAACCCGGATTGTCCAGGACATTGACGGCAGGTGCAACCGGTTCTCTTCTGGCTATTATGAATACGGCGTCAGAAGTCGGGTTTGGCAATGTGATCGCCTCCCTTCCTGGGTTTAAGTCGTTGGCCGATTTTCTGTTGACGATGAAAACCAGCCCGCTGATTTCAGAAGCGTTGTCGATCAATGTACTCGCGGGGATCACCGGTTCCGCATCGGGCGGTATGAGTATTGCCTTGGATACGATGGGGGCAAAGTATCTCGCCTGGGCCCAAAGTGCCGGCATCGATCCGGAGTTGTTGCACCGGATCGCCTCGATGGCCGCAGGCGGAATGGATTCATTGCCGCATAACGGTGCAGTCATTACATTGCTTGCGATCTGCGGGTTAACCCATCGCCAGTCCTACCCTGATATTTTTGCCGTTACGGTAATCAAAACGTTGGTGGTTCCTGTTGTGATTGTGTTTTCCATGATGACCGGACTGGTTTGACATTTTGCAAGCGGTGGACGGGCTTTGTTCGTTGGTGGTGTGATCTGGCGTCAATTTTGAATTCGGGGAGGATCAAGATGGAAAAGAAACACCGTTTTTTCCGCCGGGTATTCCTTTTGCTGGTGTTGACGGTCTTGATGGGAGGCCCGACATTTGCCAAAACCGCTTTTTCCGCCGGGCAATTTATTCGTGATACGGCCCCTGACGGACGTGTTTACAAATTGTATATTCCCTCCGGTTATGATGGCACCACTCCTTTGCCGCTTGTCGTGATGCTTCATGGTTGTACGCAAAGCCCGGATGATTTTGCCGCGGGCACGGAAATGAATGCGTATGCCGAACAGAACCGCTTTTTTGTGGTCTATCCCGAACAACCCGTTTCGGCGAATCTGAGTAAATGTTGGAATTGGTTTGATTCGTCCAATCAGTCGCGGGGGCGGGGAGAACCAGCCTCGATTGTGGGAGTGGTCAACAAGATCAAGAGCAATTATCCGGTGGACAGCCGGCGTGTTTATGTGGCCGGTTTGTCTGCCGGTGGAGCCATGAGTGTGATTTTGGGAGCGGCTTACCCGGATGTTTTTGCCGCGATTGGTGTTGGTTCCGGTCTGGAATACAAGGCTGCGACCTCCGTGTTATACTCCGGGACAGCCATGCTGTATGGCGGGCCTGACCCGGTACAACAGGGGAATTTGGCTTATCAGGCGATGGGGGGATATGCGCGCGTCGTGCCAACCATTGTTTTTCACGGGACAGCCGACTACACGGTTAATCCCGTCAATGGAAATCAGATTATCTCCCAATGGGCGCAAACCAATGATCGGGCCAGCGACGGAATGGATAACAACAACATTGATGATCAGGCGGATGTCACTTCATACCGGTCCGTGCCAAACGGGAGAACTTATACAGACTCCCTTTACAAGGATCAGAACGGAACGGTTGTAATGGAAAAAATCATGGTGAATGGAATGGGACATGCCTGGTCGGGGGGCAGCGCTGCCGGGACCTATACGGATCCGACAGGGCCGAAAGCCAGCTCGATCATCTGGAATTTCTTTGACAGTCATCCCAAGTAAATGAAAGAAATGAGAGTCGCTTCCTGTAAGAGGGGGTGGCTCTTATTTGTTTTTGGATAAATTGGTTCTTTTAACAGGTTCAATGATTCTATCAATTGCATTTATTAATAGAGAGATAAAAACTACTTGTTTACAAAGGGGGATTTTAAATGGGGAGTTCCAAAATTCGTGCTCTCCATGAGCTGCGGGCTGCAATCAAGGAACTGGGCGATGCGATGAATTTTTTAGCGGCGAACCGATTTGAAAGTGCAGAAAACGAGATTGGTGACGCGCTTGTACTCATCGGCCGGGCCATTAGAAATATCAATCGCGCTGAGGCTTGCAGGAGGTTTGTTCCCTGCAAAAATTCATTGAAATCCAAGTAAGGGCTTCCGGTCAACACTGCGAAGCTTCTAAAAGAGAGAGGCACTTCGCGGAATAAGGTGTTCATCTTTCCCTGCGAAGTGCCTTTTTGCCGAAGATTGCATGCGGCCGTACACAGTCCATCCACCAAGAAAACATATCATCCGGTGATCGTTATCGTTTTTAATGATGATCATAAACTTAAAATTTACCGGACAAGCCGGATCCGTCTTTACAACAAGAAAAAGCAGCGGTTGTCCACTGATCGGCCGGAAGAGGAAAAGGGGGTGAAAAGCACGTTTCGGCCTCTCTTTTTTCTCAGAATGATCTCCGCTTATCCGAGAGATTTGAGGTGGTTCTCTTATTGCAGACGCAATTGATCAAAATTCGTGACATGATAAAATCGAACCTATTTTAAAAGATTTGTGATAAAATTATTACGGAAAGTCAAGGGGGTGGATGACCAAATATTGGATGGGATACAGGGTGACCGGATAGTTCACTCTTCCGTTTTTTGTCGTCTTTTTGATAAATAGTCATCTTTGTCCGGAGGGGAGTTACGCTATAATATTAAAACAATAAATAACCGAACGAAAGGTTTATTTATTCCCACTCCGGAAGTTCAATCGATCTTGGAAAGGAGGAGTCTCATTTGGGGTAATCGTAACGGTCTTCATGGGAGCCGGCAACCAGCATTGGCTTGATCTTGAACTTCCATCTGAACTGCCTGTTTCCAAATTGATTCCCATGCTGGCCGATGCTGTCAAAAACGAAATGCAGGAGATGGAAGACGGAAAGCAGATTCTGGAAGTCAGAGCCGAAACCGGTGATTGGCGGAAGCTCGACGAGACGAAATCGCTGGATGACTACAAGGTTATGGATGGCGCTTATCTGCGGTTCCGAATTCAACCGGAAAATGAGCTGCAATTGATCCGGCAACAACAGCTGGAACAAATGAGAAAACAAAGAATCATCGGTTCGCTTGAAGCATTTCGGACCGATTATTAAAGAGCAAAGGGGGGAAGTCGCTTGAACATTCTTTTTCAAAGATCACCACGGATGAAACAGGATTTGCCGCGTACTGTGGTAGAGATTCGCCAACCTCCAAAAAAGCCCCAGCGGCCGTCTTTCTCATATTCTTCCTTGATCATTCCGCTTGTTATGACTTTGGGAACCATCGGTCTTTATCTTTATATGAGTTCGTCCGGCAATGGTTATTCCAACCCGAACTTTTTAGTTTTTCAAATGGTTTCAACTTCAATGATGACGGTATCTTACACGATTCCTTTTTTCGTATACCTGTCGAATAAAAGGAAATATAAGCGAGCACTGGCCCAGAGGACGGCTACATACAGGGAAAGCCTGAAAAAACACCGGGAAGAGCTGCAAATACTGGTGGACCGTCAGGCTGCCTTGCTGAAGGAATGGAATCCGGCTCCGATGCAATGCATGCGGCGGATTCAAACACGGGTCAGCTCGTTGTGGGAGCGTTCTCCCTTTGATGCCGACTTTTTGTCCCTGCGCTTGGGAAATGGTGAACAACCTTCCACGATCACGATTGAGACGCCCGATCAGGAAGAGTACGACCAGGACCCCTTGATTAAAGAGGCGAAACAGCTCGCCCGGGAGTTTTCGAAGGTTTCGGATGTGCCCGTTTCGCTCCCGCTGAACAAGGCGCATGTCGTGGGAGTGGTCGGCGACCGAGCCTCGATGCTCAATGCGATCCGCAGCCTGGTGCTCCAACTGGTGACGCATCACTCGCCGGATGAAGTAAAAATCGTTTCCTTTTATTCGGAAGATGAAGCGGATCAGTGGAATTGGATCCGCTGGTTGCCGCATGTATGGGATGACCAGCGGAAGCGGAGATTTCTGGCGACCAATCCGCGGGATGCCCGGGAGTTGACCGACCATTTATACGAGATTCTGAACCGCCGCAGGCAGAGTCGCCGGCCCGGACTCGCGAACGAGCCGCAAGTTCCTTTTTATGTGTTTATCATCTCAGACCCCAGTCTGATCGAGGAAGAAGTCATTGTGCCCATGCTGCTGAAAGAAGGCGGAAAAGTGGGCGCCCGCACCCTGCTTCTGTCAGAATCAAAAAACACGCTGCCAATGGAATGCCACGCCATTCTGGAAGTTCATCGCAATCACGGGACATTGCAGGAAACCAATTATCTGCAAACCGGGGAGGACTGGGAATATACCTTTCAGCCCGATTTTGTCTCCGTTGAAGTGGCGGATCAAACGGCCCGTTCCCTTGCGCCGGTTCGTTTGAAAGCCAATAAATCGCGGCAGATCCCGCAAATGCTCACGCTGTTTGATTTGGTGGAAGCGAAGAATCTGGATGATCTGGATGTCACACGGCGTTGGGAGCAAAACCGCTACCCCAATACATTGCCTGTTTCCGTCGGGATGGGAACGGGCGGCAAGCGCGTATACTTAAATATTCACGATAAAATTGAACGAAAGGGACATGGCCCCCACGGATTGATCGCAGGAACGACGGGTTCGGGGAAAAGTGAAGTGATTCAGGCTTTGATCGCTTCGCTGGCGCTCAACTACCATCCGCACGATATCGTATTCCTGCTCATCGACTATAAAGGGGGAGGAATGTCGAACACCTTTGAGCATTTACCGCATCTGGTCGGTTCAATCACCAACCTGGACGGGAACCTGATCGAAAGAGCGAAAATCTCTTTGAGAGCTGAATTGATGAGGCGTGAGAAACTGTTTAAGGATGCGGGAAATCTTCAACATATCGATGAATATTTCCAATCGCCGATGAGAGAAAAGAATCCGCTCCCGCATCTGGTGATTATCATCGACGAGTTTGCGGAGTTGAAAAAAGAGCAACCCGAGTTCATGAATGAATTGATCTCCATTGCCGCCAAAGGAAGGACGCTGGGAGTTCACCTGATTCTGGCCACGCAGAAACCGAGCGGCGTTGTCGACGATAAAATCTGGAGTAACTCCCGTTTTCGCATCTGTTTGCGCGTACAGGAAGAAGCGGACAGTAAGGAAATGATCAAAATCCCGGATGCTTCCTGGATTACGACGCCAGGACGGGGCTATTTCCAGGTGGGGAGCAACGAGTTGCTGGAACTTGTCCAGTTCGCCTGGAGCGGTGCGCCTTACCGTCCGGAAACTGAAACGGTACAAGAAGCAGTGATCAGTGAGGTGACGCTGACAGGGCGTCGCATTAACCGCTCTTCGCCCGTGATCTCGACGGCCAAGAAGCAGAAGGGACGGAGCAAAAAACAATTGGATGTCCTGGTCGATTATCTGAACCGGGAAGCAAAAGCATTGGGGATAGAGACATTGCAGGGGCCCTGGCTTCCGCCGCTGCCGACACATATCTCTTTGGACGAACTCCGGCCTCCGGAGCGGAAAGGCTGGGACGGAAAAACTTGGAAGCCGTCAGCGGCTTGGCTGGATCCGGTGGTCGGTCTGGTGGATTCCCCGTCCAACCAAACGCAGTATCCGTTGAATATTCCGCTTAATGAAGGACACCTGCCCGTCTACGGGATGCCCGGAACGGGAAAAACAACCTTCGTTCAGACACTGCTGCTCTCTTTGGCACTGGATCATTCACCCGACGATGTACATATGTACGTCCTTGATTTTGGCCATATGTTCAGAGACTTCAATGAGCTTCCGCACATGGGGGCCATTATTCGGGATGATGAGCCGGACCGGGTGAGACGACTCTTCCGCTTTTTGATGAAGGAAATGCACCGTCGGCGGGAGAAAATCGCCCAGTCAGGGGCAAAAACATTTTACTCCTACCGCAAGTCTTTATCCGAACCGGTGCCCGCGATTATCGTGGTCATCGATGGATACCTGACCTTCAAAAGCACATTTGAAGAAGAACACGCCGATTTGGAGCAGTTGCTGCGCGCCGGCGGCAGTTTCGGGATTTACTTTATCGTTACCACCAACCAGGTCAGCGACATGTACGACCGGGTAAGAAACAATTTCTCGCTCGGTGTTTCGTTTGAGCTGGCGGATCCGTCAGACTATTACTTTGCGGTGGGCCGCCTCAGATCGCCGCTGGTGAACTTGCCGGAAGGGCGTGGGTTTGTCAAAGGAAGTGTGCCGCCGCTGGAGTTTCAGACCGCCTTGGCCTCAGAAGGAAGCGATGAGATCGAACGGGCCAACACGTTGCGCCAAAGAATTCGCACACTTGCCGATTCGTGGCAAGGAAATTACCCGAAAGCGATCGAATCCCTGCCGAAAGAAATTGAATTGAAAGAAGTGCTGGCCAAACACGAGGCTGATCCTGACCAACCTGAATTGACGCCGCTGAGGGTTCCGGTTGCCATCTCGATGGATGACTTGACCCCGTTCTATGTCAATTTGAAAGACGGCCCTTATTTTGTCGTCGGCGGCTCAATTGAAGGGGGAAAAACCTCATTTTTGCAAACTTGGATCTTGTCCCTCGCCTATTTCCATCCGCCAAGCGAGCTGGAGGTTTACGTCATCGACTTCCGGCCGAGCGGGCTCGGTTTGTCCGCGCTGATGGGCCTTCCGCACCTGAAAGGATATGCTTCGGATGAAACCGAACTGGCCGGGTTGCTCGAGAAACTGGGACCGATATTGGACCAGCGGGCAAAGACCAAAACACTTCCTCCATGGGCGGAGCAGACGGAAACCGGGGAAAAAGAACCGGCGATTTTTCTGGTTATCGACGATGCCGATTATTTCAGCAAGCGGCTGAACAATTATGACTTGCAAAATTCCCTTAACAATATTGTCAGCCAGGGACGGAACAAAAACTTTTATGTGGCGATTGCCGGATCACCTTCCAATTTCCCCTACAGCAGCAACGATTGGCTGTCTGAAGTGAAAGGGATGGAGACAGGCTTTTTATTTGCCAGCCTGGACATCAATGATCTCTCTTTCTTTAAAATCCCGTCATCTGAAGCAAGGTCCTCCAATCCGGCGATCCAGAAAACGCTTGGTCCGGGCGAAGGGTATTTTGCCAAGCGGCGCTATGAGAAGGTCAAGGGAGCAGTGCCCTTTTCGGCCAACGTTTCCCCGATGGACTGGATCAGAACGTTACAGGAACGCTGGATGAGCACGAAAAACTGAAGACGGTTGAAAAAAATATCGGCTCCGACTCCATTCACCCGGAGAGAGGCGGATTCGGAGCCGATGAAACCTCATGTCGCTGTCAGGAATTTGATGTTTTGAAATAACATTTCCGTTTTCGACAAAATTATAAAAAAGAAAAGATTGCAAAGAGATTCTATTTTATATATAATCTTTAGAGTAATAGTTAAGCCTTTTTAGAGAGGGGTTTTGCAATGGCACGGATTCTTATTAATCCGGATGAAATCGATGCCGTGGCAAAAGATTTCCAAGCTAAACGGGAACAAAGCCAACAACTCATTCAACAACTCGATTCCCGTATCAACGGACTCGAGGGTCACTGGGATGGTATGACGAAGCAAAAATTCTTCCAAGATTTCCAAGAAGCTAAGAAAAATATGCAAAACTTCGTTCAGCTTCTCGATAACATTTCCCAAGCATTGACCCAAATCGCTACGAAATTCCGTCAAACGGACCAGGCTTAACCCGAGAACTGCAAACAGCTACTTACTTCTGTGGGACAGAACTGACCTTTGGTCGAGCCTGTCCCCTTTTTCTTTTCCATTACTGGTGAAGAGGTGAATCCATTACGGAGATGAGAACGGTATTTCAGCGATGGATCATTGCCCTGCTCCTTTCCCTCGTCGGAGCCGGGATGTTATACAGCGGTCATGCCTATGCAGGCGGGGGCAGTTTCAACGTTCCCCAGGTGAATGACCATTTTGACCAGGTCAAGCCAGGGCCGACGCCGGTCAAAGAGTCCCTTGTGACCAAGTCCCAATCTTCCGGGAATAAACCGGGGATGTGGAATTCGTTCAAAAATGCTTGTTCCAACGCCTGGAACGGTTTCAAAAACGGGATCAGCTCAGCCTGGGAAGGCACGAAACATGCTGTCAGCAGCGCCTGGAACAGCTTCAAAAAAGGGGTTGTCACAGCATGGAACTGGACGAAGGCAAAGACAGCCCAGGCGTGGAACTGGGTGAAAGCCACCACAACGCGAATCGTCATGGCGACAGTGATTACCTTAGCCTTCGTTTTTGGCCTGTATATGCGCTTCCAGCGGGCGGTGAACAACGCGATCGTCAACTTCGGCAAAACCTTGCTCAACTGGGGCCGGACGGGGCTTGAAAAAACGTACAACTATGGGAAAAGCATCGCCGATCCCCCGGTTGATAACAGCACGCCGTATGGAACGTTGGATGAATTAAAGGTCAGCGATCAGCAATTAGCACAAGCATCTCAGTTGGCTTATTTGGATAATCTAGTTGTTGGTGATAAGGCCACCCAACAATTAATAGATCAGAGAATGAAAAGTGGTTGGGTCTTAGATTCTAGAAAAACTGATCTTCCGAATGGCCTTCAAGCTTATGTGTTTAGAAATGCTAGTACCAAGGAAATCATAATTGCATTTCGTGGAACAGAGTTTCCCGAACATCTGAAAACCCATGATCTTGCGGAAGGAGCGAGAGATCTTCTGATTGGAGATGGGCCAATCGCTTTAGGAAACGACACTTTGAACGCGCAGGCGATTGATGCCCATAAGTTTGTGGAAAAGCAACTTCATAATAAGTTATATCGTGGTTATAAATTTGTGTTAACCGGTCATTCGTTGGGAGGATATTTAGCACTTGATAACGCAGCGAGATATCGCATACCTGCTGTGACGTTTAACGCACCTGGGAAAGATCTTTATCCCAATCTCAATGCTTCCGTCCTATTTGGATGGGTTGGTCCGGGTATTTCTCATGCTGTGAATATGTTGGATCCGGAAAACCGGAAAGAAGCGGTAAATGAAAAAATGGGAAATTACGATAAGCTGATCCGCAACTACCGGTATGATCATGATTTGGTCGGTTCTCTCGGTTACCATCCAGGAAAAACGTATGAAATCAGCGACAATGGCAAGGTAACAGAAGACAAAGGACTGGATAACCAATTAGGTTTGAACTTCGGAAGTCATGGTATCAAAAATTTCACCGGTTATGATGATGAAGGTAACGCAGTCGAAACTCCGATTTTAAAAGATTACGATGAAAAGGGAAACATCGTGAAAAGGAATTAAAGGATGTGAACGCATGAAAAAGCCGTGGGGACGATTGAGATCAGGTGTTGTTGCCATCATTATGCTCCTGATGCTGGCAATCCTGGTGAGCGGTTGCAGCAAGGAAACTCTTTTGCCAAAGGATGAGTCTTACATGACCCAAGCGGAAGAAAAAAAGGTAAAGGAAGCAGTAATTGATTACATTCAAAAGAGATATAATAAAAACTTTGAGGTTCAACAGATTGATAAAGATCATCTTTTTGGTGCCGATTATACCATTCGAGGTAAAATTAAAGACGGAAAAGATACAATTATCTATGTGACGGGAAATCCCCCAAATGACTTTCAAGATACGTATGTGCCCCAACTATGGACAGATGAATTGGAGCCACGCATCACAAAATACGCTAAGGAAACCATGGATTTCAGATTGATGAAAAATATCGTATACGGAGATGGAACGAAGAAGACAACTTACACAGGAGAGATTCCGTCCGTGTATGATGTATTAAAAAATGGTGGGGATAAGGATTTTACATTAACTTTGTCGATCGAGATTTATGATCATCATGGGCAGTCCCAAGCCGAGATCTCCAAGTTTTTAAACGAGCTTAAAAAAATGAACTTAAACGAAGTAATTATCGAGATCTTTGTCTATGATGACAAACTTAAAACCATCTCAAAAAAAACAGACACTGATAATTATGCGATATACCGTTATAACATTTCCGGGGATATTCAAAAAATCGATATCAACAATCTGGATCAATATAAGACGGTGATTAAACATTAAGAGTAGACTCTTCATACAAAAACAACTATTGACAGAGCAGTTCGAATCGTTCTGTCCTTTTTTTCTTGTTCCAAATTGATACAAGAGACCTTATTCCTCAACATGTCATGGAGTTAAAAGAGGCGATTGAAAAAGAGGGAATTTCAGCCCGAATTATATGGTATCCGTAGAAAAGAGGAATAACAATGCCAACACTTAATAAAAAAGAAATGATAATCAGTTGGAGTCACATCGACTATGGATCGAAACAATTGGGAAAAAAGGAAAAAATTATGCGTGGATGAAATAGACTTTCGCGATATAGACTTAACGAAATACCCAGTAGATCAAGCTTATATGACTGCGTGTATATTTGACGGGATGAATTTAAATAACAAAGATATGTTTGCGTCATTAATTTGTTCTTCCACATTCCGATCAGCGAATCTGGAATATGCTGATTGTCAACGCCGGGATTAAATTGACCCACTTCAGCCGGTTTAAAATTGACCCACCCCGGTGCCTCATTTAGCCTTTGAAGGTTCCCCGTAAACTCCACTC
>NZ_JAECVZ010000029.1:0-35424 GCF_016055135.1 Thermoactinomyces sp. CICC 10521
CTGGATGAATTCGTCCTGAACATAGAAACCTTCCTTCGGAATGTTTTTTTATACCTTTTCAACAAAAAAGGCTGTTGACCTTCTTTGTCAACAACCTCACCAAGGGATGTACCCTTGGTCATCTTTTACGAAACAAGCTTCCGACTGCTCGGAACGGATATGTGATCCAAATAACCGGTTTAATAAAAGGCCTGGCAATTCTCCGACCGATAATCCCTATAACCATCAGCAAAACCATAAACACCCAGTAGTAAAACAGGAACAGGATCATCACAAGAACGATGGATAGTCCGTATCCGATGAAAATGATTTTCCAAGCCCAACGGTCGATGGTTGGATTCTTTTTTATCTCGATGCCGAACCACGTTTGAATCCATTGGTTGAGCTTGTAGGTCAGCCAAAAAATTAATATTGAGTTTGAAATTATCAACATCCACTCTATGATTTTCGATGCATTTTCCACCATTTTTCCCCGTCTCCTTTCTGTAACATGACGTGTAACATCAGCCGAAAAAAAGTTACACCTGAAAGCTCAAATCCCGCATGATTTCGTCGTTTATCCTTAGAAAAGTTCCGGAAAAGGCAATCTATGTTACATGTTACATTTAGACGAAATAGACGAGTTTTTTTCCGTCTTTTCGTTCTTGAATTTTTAATTCTTTTTTTATACGCTGGAATGTCATTCTGGAAATATCAAGTTCCTCGCAAATTTCCTTTGTCGTCAGTCCAGGCGACTCGCGCAGCAAGGCCAATACTTTGTCTTTTGCGGTTATATTTTCACTTTTGGCTTTTTCTTCGGATTTCTTGGCATACAGCGGCAGCAAAATTTCCCTGGCTCGTTGTGTGATAGCCACTTTTGCCATTCCGAATTGATTCCCCAGTCCAAGAGCTGAAAATGATGGCATCCTCTCCGAAGCCGGTTCTAATAGCTTCGCGCGGAATACATACTCCTTTTTGTTGCAAGTAATCCGCATAATCCCTTGGTATTTCCCCAAGGTGTGAAAGTCCTCGCCAGTGAACGGTTCCAATGTTTCCTCAAAATCCTCGAACACTTCCCCGCTCCCTTTGAGCAGAACCATGTCCATGCCGGTTTTAAACGAGCGAATGATATCATTCTTGCACTGACCCGCCTTAGAAAAAGAAGACCAATCGTGGAACGAGAATATAAACTTGGTTCGATATTTTCGCGGTTTCTTGGTCATTTGCAGAAAAATGTTTTGAACCGGTTTGTTTTTGATGATCAAATCGATTTCATCCACGATCACGGCGCATTCCCGGCGATCTGGCTTCGGAATCATCTCCCTGGCCATCATCATCCGCCAGAGCTTGACAATGTAGTGAGTGAACGCGAAGTCCTGGAATGACTCTTTGCTATTTGGGATGTGAATCAAAACCAAGTGCGGCTCGTTCATCCATTTCCAAAAGTCAATTTGTTCCTCTTGTGTCTGACTGAGCGAGTAGAAAAGGCGCTTGTTGGCCCGAAGCTGGGAAATCCGGTTTTCGATGGTTTCTAGTACTCGGCTATTTTCTTTTTCGGTTTCTTCATCCAACTGATTGAGCGCAATTTCTAATTCAAAATCCGTCTCACTCAAGCTCTCCATCAATTCCTGGCGATACTCTCCATCCTTCAGGATCCTGATTGCGTCCAATAAATTCCCCTCACCGACTCGATAGGATGTCTGCAAAGCACTTTTCAAATAGCGCTCAATGGATATGGTTTGACTGTCATCTTGGAGAAACTTCCGCAATAGCTCGGTTTCAATCTCGGCCACTTCAGCGGCAATGGATTCGTCATCTTGGTACAGTTTCATCAGATCGTGCCAGGCGATTGGAACAACATGCTCCATATCTGCATGGTTCAGAATCACCACGCGGTCCCGCAGCCACTCCGGAACGCGAGACAGAATCTCTGGCAACATTGCACCATCAGCAACATCAAACAAGAAGACAGATCGGGCAATTTGTTCCCATTCCTTTCGGTTCTTTGCACGAACCCCGAAGAACTCTAAGGTCATATTCACAAACAATGTGCTTTTCCCCGACCCCTGCCTTCCCACTACCATCATCGGGGTAGAGAGGCTGTCCTTGGCTTCTTCGTTATCCTCCCGGATCAGCGAGAGGATTTTTCCGGACCTGTGACGGGCAAATGCAATATGCTGCGGGGAATCCGTCGCCATTTTCCCGGCGATTCGGCCACGCTTCGGCTGTTCTTTCTTCTCCTCCTTTTGTGCTGCTTGTGCTTCCCGAGGTTTTAGCCATTCCTCGATTTTCTTTTTCTCTTTCGGTTCAAACAAAGCGTCCAATACCTCTGGCAAAACATCCGTTTTCAAGATCTCTCCGGTTTTTTTCATCCAAGTAGGGAATTTTTTTGTTCGAAACGAATGAAACCAGAGGGAGTGGTTTCTCATCCAATTCACTCCTTTCATCAGAAAGAACTAGCCTGCCCGCTAGTCCTCTATTTCATCAACATCTTCTGTGTTTGGTTCGTTGGTTGGTGCTTGGTCTTTCTTCCTCAGCCACAGAGTGATAAGGCCAAGCGCCGCCACGAAAATAGTGAAGATGAAATACCAAATCATTTTTTCATCGCCTCCACTTCTTTCATCCACTGGTCGGCTTCTTTTTTATGGCCGAAACTTCCGACCGATAGAAAGAAACCAGACACGATGATAAAAGCTAAAAGCATTGAAGCGATTTCTTTCAACATCCTCGATATGTTCCAATTGGTCCGAAAGCCTATCCATATTGCAAGCGGTACGACGATTGCTGAAAACACTGCCGCCGAGAACTGAGCGCTCAAAAACATCAGCCCCTGGATGAATTCCATCACATCGCTCCTCTCGCAGCCTCAGCGAGTTTATCGCCAATCAGATCCACCAGCAACAGAATGCCGTCCCACAAGGAGGATACCGCGTGAGCGGCAACAATCACGATCAAGCAGGACGAAATGATCCAGAGTGAAAACACTCGCACGAAATATTGAGTGAAAACCTTGATTGGCTTCTTCCCTTTAAAGCCAATCTGCCAGATCGCGATAAAGGTCAGAATGACGATTGCGATGGCCGCAAAGAGCATATATAGGTCAGTGAAACTCGATATAAAGGCAATCGTCCCCTTGAGATCAGGAGCATTCACTGGGTCTCCCCCCTCCTCTTCAGCTTCTTCTTACAGATGTCATATAGAAAACTTGCTAAAACAACGGGTGGCGCAACATAAACGCATAAAAAGATCAAAAGCGCAATGGTTTTATACAGATCAGCCACCTCCTTTCATGGTAAAATGTCCATAGGCAATTGTTTTTTGTGCTTCTGGTTGGGTTCACCACCAGGAGCTTTTTTTATCTTCTTTTTGAATATTCTCAGGGTGTTTTTCTTCAAATTCTTCGCGCGACATGAGGCCGTAACCCAGCTTGATGATGCTCTTGGCGAGTTCTTTGTCTTCCTTCTCCTTCTTGGCATCATCAAAATTGAGGATGAATCCGACAATGGCTTCCATTTGTCTCACCTCCGATCAGCTGCATCCATCAATTTGATTATTCTGATATTTCCTGATTATATTGTATCCAATTACATACAATACGTCAACGATTGTATACCGAATATTTTAATTATTTAACAAGTCATCTATAATCAGGATAAGGAGGTTGACAAATGTGGACATATGAGCCATTTAGACTGTGGATTGTTAAGCACCATCCTTTAAAAAGTAGAGAAGAGATAGCACGTGAAACAAATTTATCTCGGCACACAATAACAAAAATTTGGAATGATAAACACGTCATGAGTCATGTCATTGAACGGATCTGCGAAACTTACAACCTGCCAGTAGAACAGGTTTGCCGTTGGGAACCAAATAGAGAGAAAAAATGATATAGTGGTAATGAAAGGAGAAAGAACTGAATGAGCGAAATAACCAACGAGCAAATTTATAAGCTGTTGCTCACAATGCAAGCAGATCTGGTCGATGTGAAAGAACGTGTGGATGGGATAGATAAACGATTAGATCGTCTTGAAACCAAAAAAGAATATATTCAGGCCTGAAGTGTTTGAAGCATAAAAAAGAGGACCCCGAAAGGTCCTTTTTTCATTCTGTCTCCTCCTCATTCAAGTCGAAATCACCAGCCTCGATCCGCCTGATCCAAGCCTCAATCTCTTGTCTGATCACACGAGCTTTTTCGTTGTCAGTGCTGCGAAGCGATTTGACACGCTGGCGCATCTCTTCTAATAAGTGATCTTTGTGTAATAAATTCATATTCATACAATTCTCCTCCCTCTTTTTCATCTGTAACAAAGTGGTGTTGCCGGGGATGATCCCTCCCGGCGATAGGGAGGGAAGGGGTTAAAACGGTAAATCATCATCTATATCAGGGTCAACGGTTGTGACAGCTATTTCATCCTTTGTACCTTCAATTCCTAAAACATACTGCTTATACCACTCCTTTTGACGCTTCAATAGCTCTTGTTGTTCCTCAACTAGCTCGGCAATTTGATACGATATACTCCGAATTCTTCTGCTCAATTGATCAATTTCCTCATAGGCGATAACCCGCTTCAGGTCTTCTTCGGTAAAGCTTGGATCATGGCAACTCTTGATGATTTCAAGAGTTGCCAGACAATTAGCTAACGCTCTGTGGTCTGTCGGATTCCCACATGCTTCCGCTAAGTTCGGCCATTTTCCGCCATAAAGAAGGGCATATTCCCTCATGACACAGGCGGTATTCAATCCCCGAGCTTGATTGATTTCAGCGGGGTATGCCAAACTATTTACTATCGCTCCGTGGTCAAAATCCGCGTTAAAAATAAGTACCAATTTGTCTTTGAGTATATTGTATAAGGCGGGCCAAATTTCGGGAAAGGTTGGTGCATCTGCCACCTTATCCGGCGTGATCCTGTGAATTTCCGATATTTCCCCTTTTGGTTTCACCAGTGAGTCAAAGAGAACATTGCCTGAAGTGTCTATGACCGAAATTTCAATGATTTCCGGACAGTGTAAAGCTGTTGTTTCGACGCCTAAAATAACAACGGCGTCTGAGTGCTCATTCCATTGGTTGAATTTAATTTGAGCTTCGGCTTGTCTGAAATCGAAGATGTTTTTCATGCTGTCTCTTCCCCCTTTCTCAGGAGCCGGGTTTCATTTTTCCTCTTCATCTTCATCATCAATCACCACAACCGGAGTGGTCCCGTCTTCGAGGATCGCTTTATCCAAGCACTCTGGATTGTTGTTACAAATCTCGATCCCTCTCCAAAGAAAGGAATTCCAATCTCCGCAATATTTACACGCCATTATTTTTTCACCTCCTTATCAAAAAGCGCGGCCCTCATACCGCGCCAATCCCTTTCAAAACCTCCAAACAGAACTCCCGGGCCTTCTCTTCATCTGTCACCTCTTGGCATAGATTTTTCCAAATATATTGGGCCAGTCCAAAATCATACCAAATATCCTTTTCATCCCGCACGATTTTGGTAAATCGGAGATATCGCTCTCCATCCTTGCTTGAGATGAAATAGGTATAATTTTTCGGCGATCCTGCGGGTGGCTCGTACAAAATTTTCCTTCCCCCCATCGACATCGACTCCAAAATCTCCCGAGCTTCCGGAAGCAAATATTGCTCATATATTTCCTTATCCGGGTTTGAACAATAAAATTCTTCGCAAAATTCCTTGAGTGTTTTCCCGGTTTGGGCGACCCATTTCATGAGTCGATCCCACTGTGGGTTCGGCCCCCCGTCCATGGGGAGGTTGGCCACGTGCTTGACGAGTCTCTCCTTGATTAAGAGACTCTCAAATCGCTTCGCTTGGAAGAACTCCGCCTCCTCCTTCGTTTCCAGGAGGACTTTCACAAAAACACCTCCTCCTGGATTCGTTCCTTTTCCAAAACGGGAAAGCGAATATTTTAAAACCTTCATGCTCTATCTCTCCTTTGATATCGTTTTTTCAATAGGAGCTCCCGAATCATCGGGAGCCTTTTTTATTTATCAAGCTGCTTTTGACTGACTCTTACGGCAGCCCCTGCCCAGAGTGCCGAATTTTCGAGGTTCGTAATCGCCAATGACTGCTCGCGGCTCCTTGGCAATTGATTCAACAAATTTGATATCTTTTCATATGCCTTTGCCAACTCTTCTTCACTCACCTGCAATGCATCTTTGAATCGGTCCATTTCAATTCCTCCTTTTGATCTCTTCGATAATCATTATATCTGCTCGGAGCCATCTTTTCAACACTTCCATATCAAAATTTTGCACGAAAGTGTATTAAAATATCATGTTAATGAGTATTCATTGCCCAATGGTGATAAAGGTGATAATCTATAGAAAAAACAAGAGGTGAGAAACATGATCAGCTTTAGACCATTCCGCCAATGGTTGGTGGCCAATCCGAAACGGAAACAGAGCGATCTTGTTCGGGAAGTCGGACTACACCCCCGAACAGCAAACAAAGTATGGAACGATGAGAACGTCAATTTAGAAACAGTCAACCGGATATGCGAATATTACTCCCTCCGTGTGGAGCAAGTGATTGAGTATCTAGAAGATCAACGATTCGCCGTGGACATCGAAAATAAAAAAGCCTATTTGATCGACGAAGGCATTCAAAGCCTGGTCGATGCAGAAGGCATCTATGACGGAGAGGAAGCAGATCGTTTTATTCTGGATCAGCTGAATGCCGATCTGATTATTGAAGCTCCAGACGAGGAAAAAGCACTGGAGATTGCGCAAAAAACAAAAAATCCAAGGGAATGAGTTTCCCTTGGATTTTTTTTATTTACGGGGGCCTAGAAGCCCCGTAGAGCGACGAAAATTCACTTGGGGTATATTTACTATCCCTGACACAAAAACACCCCTAAAATCGAAAATTTCTACGCACTTTTAAGTAGATCCCCTAGCATCAAAACACCGGAGTTTTGTGCCGTTGACTCATTTGCTCAATTTTAGCTCTCAGCTCCGCTATTTTTCGATCTTTGTCTTCTGGATCAACCAACTCTTTCTGATCCTGCTCGCCTTCATGCTGTTTAAGCATTTCAGGCAAATCAGATGAGGAAGATTTGCCTTGGCCAGTTGATTTTCTTTGCTCTTTTTTCTTCTGTTGTTGCTTACGGAAATTTTCCTCATACGCCTCAATATCTTCCAACGTCTGCACACCAGCAGCGGACCATTTTTCCAAAACTCCCTCTGTGTAGCTGATCGGCTTGGTACTCTCATTTTTGATTGCTCGTTTGATTGCTTCATCCACCAAAAACGGTCCATATGTATTCATCAGTCGATTCAATTCCTTGACAGCATATCTTGTCAATCGATACGCTCTTTCGAATGTTTTGACCGGGTTGTTGGGCTCGCTACCTACATACATACCAGTAGTAAATGAGTCATGTAATGATGTAGTAGGTAATGAGTAATCTAATGTTATTGCTCCGTCATTTTGGCGTTTGCAATCGTCATTTTGACGGATCGAATCGTCATTTTGTCGTTTCCATCCGTCAATTTGTCGCTTGGTGATTTCATGCGGGTTTTCCCATCCGTCATTTTGACGCTTGGGTGTATTTTCTGGGTTTTTCTTTGATTCAACCTTGCTGAGTTTGTAACCATCCAAGTTATAACCAAGCTTGGCCAACTTTTCGCGGATATGGGCAATGTTCACCTTGTAGTATTTCTTTCGGTCAAAGTTGGGGAGCTGTTTGCCTTCGATAAATTTCATTTCTTCCAGCCTCTCAAAGATTCGGTTAATGGTCCGTTCGGATGCAGCGTTGAACATCTCTTCGCGCATTTCTTTTGCTGGCTTATAAAACCAACCGTAATGAAGTTTTTTCTTGAGCTTTTCAGCTTGGACACGATTCCCGTTTTCAAGGGATTCTTTGATCTGATCGAATACTTTCTTGTCCATTCGGTTTACGGTCCGTTGCCAAGAAATCATGGAAGATAGCACAGCCGCCTCCATGAAACCACCTGTAAGTTTTACCATGCCTTCACGAACAATGACAAACCGCTCTTGTTGTTCCTCGTCCTCAATGATGTCGGACAGTTCTTTTTCCAGCTCGTCCAAGTTAAAGTCTTTTATCAATTCGTCCATAATAAAAATCCCCTTTCTGATGCGTAACCCGCGCCAAGAAGGGGATTTTGACATACTACACCTGTCAATTCCGTTTTATCTCTCTGTCTACATAATTCGCAATATTCCCCACTGTTTCACCAAAAAATCATCCTTGATTTTTGGACGGCACATCGGTAAAATGGGGAATGTAAAAGTCGAATAACGGAAGTTCACAGGTGCGTATTACCCTTTAAGTTTGGCGACTGGCGGGGTGTACGCATCTTTTCTTTTGTTCGCGTTTAATTCTAGCACCGATTATATTAATCGGCAACTAAAATTAGAAGATTTAGACGCCCTGGATCACCGGGAGCGTCTTTTTTCTTTCCATCCAGGACCCGAGTAATTACTCCCCAGCCTCCTTTTTAACTAAAAGGAGCAGACGATCTAAATCAGACTGATTTTTTTCGACCTTTCTTCGTATCTCACGCAATCTTTTTGTGTTTTCTGTATTGTTGAACTGGTGATCCAGTTCCATAATCCGATCATAAATCTCCAATTGCTTTTCCCGATATTGCAACTGAAGATCAAAATTATTGATTTCTTGATCACCTCCCCGATTTGGATAATTGTTCCGAGCGCCCGGGAAATAGCGATCATGGCTAGACGTTTGCTCATTTCTCTTTCTCCTCCTGGATCGACTCAATGATCTTCCGATGAACCAGTGTGACCGATCCGGCCGACTGGATGTATCCCGCCGCTTGGTATTTGTGAAACCAGCCGCGTTTTATCTTGGTCCAAAGAGTGTCTTTGCTGATCCCCAATTGATCAGCCGCTTCCTTAACCGTGAGCCAGTCTCTCTTCGGATACTGGCTGGTCGGAACAGCCCAAGCCGTGACCGATTCAACCTCTACCCCTACCCCGTCCAAATCAGGGAAAAGTTCCTCTATTTCTTCTGGATCGTCGATGATCCGATCGACTTCGACGACCGTAATGACGCCATATTCATCCTCCTGTCCGCACCGGTGACAAACGCCGCGGATGGTTTCTTGGCCAACCTCTGCTTTTTCACCAGACTGGAAGTGATCAACCTCGCCGTTGCAGATGCCACATTGAATCAGAATGTCATACATCTTTTTCATGATATCCCTCCTGAACATGAGCATGTTCTTTCTCTTAATTCTATTATATGAACACGATCATGTTCAGTCAACTATTATTTTCAGAAAAGTGACGACTAATTTTGTAAAATGGAGATGATTCAAATAATAAGGAGGCATTTCCATGTTGAAGAAAATGATGTGGTGGTCGACTGTTTTTGTGTTGGTATTATCGTTTGTTCTTCTTGGTAATCCCACAGCCTGGGCGCTTCCACCCGGAACCCCGTCCTTGGCTACCGCTCAAGCCGAATTGAACGCACTTACCGTTGCCCCCGAAGGGTCGCTGGACGGATACTCTCGCGACAAGTTCCCACACTGGATCAACCAAGGAGGTGGCTGTGACACCCGTCAGATCGTTCTCCAACGCGACGCGGACTACTATAGCGGCGATTGTCCGGTCACGTCTGGCAAGTGGTACAGCTATTATGATGGTGTGACCGTGTATGACCCTTCTGATCTCGATATTGATCATATTGTGCCGCTGGCCGAAGCATGGCGATCTGGCGCCAGCAGTTGGACAACCCAAAAACGCCAGGACTTTGCCAATGATCTCAACGGCCCTCAACTGATTGCAGTGACCGCGAGTGTCAACCGATCAAAAGGAGACGAAGACCCCTCAACTTGGCAGCCGCCGCGTTCCGGAGCCCGCTGTGCGTACGCGAAGTGGTGGATCCATACCAAGTACAGATGGGGGCTGACCCTGCAATCGTCGGAGAAGTCCGCATTGCAGAGCATGCTCAACACCTGTTCCTACTAACCTAGAAGGGAGTCACTCGATGGAAGTAAAGTCGTCAATCTTCACCGCAACCCACGGTGTGATGACCGCTGAGGTCGGGGTGATTAGCGGGGAACTCGAACTGCGCACCACCTGCGATGCCAACGGCGCCCTCACGCTCGCCATCACGTATGTCGGCGCCGATGAGTGGTACACGCTGCCAGGTGAGGATTACCGCCTGCACGATCCGCGTGACCACGAGGTCGTCCACCGCATTCTCGCCACCGTGCTAGAGCGCCCTTGAGATGGATTGACCTCGCCGCGCTCCCCCCATCTGTATAGCGTAATGAAGGAGAGAAAAAAGACAAAGAATAAAAAAGTTCCCTTCGTTTTGGATTAGCTGCTTTTGTATTGGTGCCAGTAGCTGAAAAATAAAAGGATTCACCCTATCAGAGCGATTGTGTTTCGTAAATTTGCGAAACATAATGCAAAACACAACAAAATTAACGGCGCCAATGTAACCCCTAGAGCCAAAATGGCCCATAAAAAAGACGCTCGCTGGATCGCCAGGGAGCGTTTTTTACTTTGGTCTGGCTCATCAGTAGGAAGGTGACCAATCCTTCCTAGACGGGGGACGAATCCCCCCGTTTCGCCTATAACTTCTTGCTACTTAATTCTTCTTTAAATTTTGCAAGAGCTGCACGGGCTACACTTTGTTTGCACTTTGCTCCGATTTCAATTTTTTTCCGACCAGGGATCTTGCCGGTTCTCTTATAGTAGTTTTTCAACCATCTTTTGACCCGTCTTATTTCTTTTTTTCGTAGTTCCTTCTTAGATAGTACTTTTTCAGATGGTATTGTTGATTTATTCTCCACTTTGTGGTATGTATGAGATTTTTCTAGTGAATGATTAATTAATATCGCGCTTCTGACCAAGCCTCCTATTTGATGCATCAACTGTTCGTTTTCACGAATCATGTTCAATTCCTCTTCTGTAAGAGGAGAGAGGGGGATGAAAACACCCCATTTATTTTTTACTTTAGTTAAGATTATCTGATCGATCATTCCATTAGATTTGACGTTATAACCTGCCTCTATTGAGTTTAAACGATTAATCCATTCTTGCTCCTTGATATCCAATTGATCCTCATCGCACAATTCCAATATTTTGAGAGCAAAACTTTGGATTCCCATATGATTGAAAGCATTTTGTAATTTGTGTGAGTGGTGTTCTCCTTTTTCTAACATATTGATATGCTGTTGATATCGAATAACAATGTTTTTGCTTTGCCCGACATAGCATTCTTTTGTAATTATATTTTCAATGGCGTATATCCCCATCATGAGTCGATGTCACCCTCCTGTTGTCTGTTTAAATGGATGCTATAGAACCTTGGTTCAAACGCCCCCGGATCTGGAGGCGCCTATTTGTTTAATTTGCTTTCTTTTTCCGTTTTGGATTCAACTGGTTCAATGCTTTGCGCGAGAGCCATTCGGAACAAGGTGCCTCATCTTTCAGCTCCCGGATGCTTGGATAGGTCCCGCCTTTTTCCGCAAACATTCTCAAAGCGACTTTTTTGATCTCCTCCAGATCCGTGAGGAGTTCTTGATCAGACTGTGAGGATTTATTGTGAGATTTTTTTCGTAGGGCATACTTTTTGGCTTGTGAGGACGATTTTTTGTGAGACGTTTTTTGTGTGTGAGTCTCCTTTTGTGAGGTGTGAGAATCCACCTCTGTGTGAGAATTTTCTTCCTGTGAGGTGTGAGAATTCTCAAGCGTGAGAGCATCCTTTTGTGAGGATTTTTCCTCCTCTTGTGAGGACTCCTCAGGCTGTGAGACTTCCTCTTGTTGTGAGAGATTCGAGACTTCTTCTTCTGTGTGAGCATCGTCTGCTTGTGAGAATTGCTCATCATCTGATTTCGCTTGTTCTTTGACTTCTACGCTGTGAGACGGTTTTTCTTGCGAGACTTTTTCAGTGGCTTCGTCAGTTTGAGACTCCTCATTTTGTGAGGAAATTTCCTCACGATTTGACTGTGAGAATTCCTCGGGTGTGAGGATTTCGTGTGAGAAATTTTCCTCTGTGAGAGGAAGTGAATTTTCTCTCTCAGAGTTTGAGGTGTGAGAGCCTGAGACTATTTCTTCGGGTGTGTGAGCGAATGTTTGAGATGACCTTTGTGAGAGATTTTCTTCTGTATGAGACTTTCTGTGTGTGAGGTTCTCAAGCTCTGCCTGTTCGATTTGTTCATGTTTATTTTGATCTGAGAGAGCTTCTTTTCGTTTCTTTTGCACATACTGCTCAATGACTGCTTTCACTTCATCTGTTGACAACTGATTTCGACGGATAAAATCGGTAAAAGCCATTTCTTCTTTGTTTTCTATGATGAATCGATAGGCGAGAATCCCCTCACCAATGAGCACCAAAAGCGGAACCGCGGAGCCAATGATCCGTCCCTCTAAAGTTGGTTTCATCCCGTGGTAGTTGGCCCACCAAACAAAAGAGAGCCCGACTAAGAAACCGACTATCGTGAAAACCAATCCCATCCACTCAATGAATCCGCGTGGGATTTTCTTTTTCATCAAAAATCCAGTTAAAGTTGCTGCTGATCCGATGAAAATAACTTCAAACATTAGCACGCCCACATATTCTAAACCGCCCGTTGCGCCGACTTTCCGCATTTGAACGAGCGAGTGGGCCACAGAAAAAATAACTGAGCCAGCAAGAACAACAAAAATGCTGGCTTCCACAAGTAGCCCAACAACAAAAGCGACCAGCCGCTTGATAGCCCAATAAACCCCATTGATGAAGTTCAGGATCAACGGAACAAAATCGCTAATAAAATATCCGATCCCATACAGGCTAAGGACAATAGAGTTTGGGACTCTTTTGTGTCCTGGATAGTAGCCTTCAAGGTATCGATTTCTTGCCTTTTCTCTCCAATCGTGATACCATTTCATCGTTTCAATCAACTCCTTCTAAGGTGTTGGTTTGCCTTGGGCGATCCTTCTCATCGTCCAGGGCTTTTATTTTTGTTGCCACTTACTCTTGCTCTAATTGCTTTTTCAGTAGCTCTAACGCCATTTCAATGACGTTGTTTCTGCTGATGTTCTTCCCTTGCTCAAATGAAAGTCTTCTCGCCGTTTCCTCAGCCCATTCGAGTAGATCTGGTTTCAAGTAAACGTGTGTCCTTTGCTTCTGAGCCATTGTTTTACCTCCGATTTGGTGATGTTGGTGACTATATATAATACTATACTATTTACAAAATTAAGTCAATACTCTTGGAAGGTTCACTGTTACGTTTCACTGTTACGTGTTATGATTAAGTTGCCATTTTAAGTAAAAGTGTGAGGTGATACATATGTCCGGAAAAGTGTACTCAGTTCTAATGAACAAAGGCGGCGTAGGCAAAACATCTTTGATTACCAATCTGGCTGCGCTTGCTGCCGAGAAAGGACATCGTACTCTGCTGATCGACGTGGACGGCCAGGGCAACTCATCTGTTGCATTCGGACTGGTGCCCAACGACTTTTCGTACACCGCCAAGGATTTGTTCACCGGTCAGCTCGAACCAGAAGGAGTCATCTTCAATCTTTCAGAGAATCTGGATCTGATTCCGTCCAATAACGACATGAACCTACTCGAGTTCGAGATTCTGACCAAACTAGATAAATACCCTCAGCCATTCAGATTGATTGTTGACGCGGTCGATCAGTTGAAGGAACAGTACGATTACATTTTTATTGACACACCTCCCAGCCTCGGTTTGATCGCTGGAAACGTACTGAGTGTCGTGGACGATCTCATCATCCCGTTTGTACCGGAAGCCTTTGGTGTCCAGGGGTTCATTCAAGTGGTTGAAGCGTTGGAGGAATTTGAGGAAAACCAAGGCATCAAGGTGAACATTAGTGGGGTCGTTGGGATGATGTACGACATTCGGACGACACTCCACAGAGAGATGATGGATGAGGTTCGGAATTACTGTGACAGCACCGGGCTTAAGCTGTTTAAAACCATCATCCCCCGTTCGATTCGATTCTCCGCTTCCGTTGCATACGATCGGAAACCAGCTGTAATGGTGGATCGAAGTAACCGGATGGTCAACGCTTATCGAAGCCTGTATGAGGAGGTCATCGGTGAATGAGTCGGAAGAAGAAGTCTGTGTTTGGTTTTGCGGCTCAGATGCCAAAAAGTGAAACGGATCAAAAACAAGAACAAGTGAATCAAAACACGAAAGCGGAACAAACAACCGATTCAGTAAAACAAACGACTGGTACTGAAAAAGAAACAAAACCAGTAAACCAAAACAATGAACCGGAACAAGAAAACGAAGAAGTGAAACAAATTAATAAACCGGAACAATCAACAGTAACAAGCAACAGTAAAACTAAACCTGAACCAACAACAGTAACCCTTAAACAGAACACTGAACCTGAAAATGAAACCATCACAGTAAAACCTAGCATTGAAACTGAACCCTTAAACGTAACAGAAAAACGTAATACTAGCACTGAACAAGAAAATGATTCAGTGAATGTGAATACTGAAACTGATGATGAAACAGAACAAGTAAACAGTCTCACTGAAATTGTTCAGTCAATAGAACAAGTGAGCAGTACAACTGAAGCACAACAAGAAAACGAAACAGACAAAGGTTTCCTTGAACAGTTTCAAGAAATCATCAAGAAACCAACCATCGAAGAAACACACAAAAGACAGACCTTCCTGATCGATCGAAAACTGCTGAAGCGATTGGACAGAATCGCAAAGAGACAACCCAAGGGTTTCAAGACACACTTTCTAAACTATGCCTTACAAAAGGCGCTGGATGAGTTAGAAAAAAAGTAAAGGCTTAAAAGAGCCAGGGTAATCATTCCTCCCCTGGCTTTTCTTTAATTTTTGCCTCGATTTCATCAAAATAAGCGGGTCGATCGTGCTTTTCGACAATAGGAAACAGATCGAAAAAATCTAGGTCAAAAGCGACCATGATTGAAGCAATGAAATCAGGGTTGAATTTTTCATGCTTGTTCCATTTTGAAAGGGTTGCCTGTGGGATACCAGTTTTGAGCGCAGCATCCATTTGGGTGATTCCTAATTCCTTGATGATTTCAGCTAACCTGTTATCAGTTTTTACAATGGGTGCTTTGTGATTGTATAGACGTTTGGCCTTGGCTTCTTCTACCAGTTTTTCATCCATATCTTCCCCTCCTTTTCATTGCACACTAATTATTTATTATAACATATGGAATAAATAAAATATACCGATTGTTTTCCGTTATGCCATAATGTATAATCTAGATACAGAAACAGAAAAGAGGTGAAATCAACACAGATGACAGAAGTGGAATTGCTTTTTCTTCAAGACATCGCTTATAAAAGCATGATCGTGTACAGCAATCACGAAAGCAAGAGACGCCGCAGGGAAAGACTTCGCAGACCTATTTTCCCATTCGAACACATACCTATATCGCAGCGACCCGCATATGTTAAAGCTGGCGAAGTCACAGAATTTGAAATTGAAAGGGGTGATTATTTATGAGGAACCTGTTCGGCGAACCAGAACCTTATGAGCGGATTGTTCGTAAAGACCCGTATGAGTTCGACACTGATATCGATCCGCCGCGTTCATAAAGGAGTGGGCACGATGCCTCGAAAGAAAAAACCTGATGGTCCGATTCCGCCATCGATTCCGCTTTTTAGGGAGCCGCAGGGAAAACTGCCGGCTAAACCGTCAGATGCAAGTCAGCAAGATCGGACCGTGAAGCCGTCACACAAAGAAAAAGCTCCCTCCGGCGAGATCAACGGAGAGAGCAAATGAAGAAAGTCTTGCGTTCATTCAGTATATCACAGATTGGGGGACAAACGATACTCCTTGCCGGCGGCTGTTGTAATCTTTACCTCGGATGGAGGAATGGGCACATTTGCCCAAAGCCATTCGGCAATCGGGATCGCATCTGCAAGGCGGCCGCCGAAGTAGCGTCCAGCATAATCATATGCGGCACTGATCGGTTCGAGTTCTTCGCGGTTTTCCATGAACTTAAGAAAAAACTCTACGGCTATCGGTGGATAGCCTAAAGCAAGACCGATATTTCGATAATATTCACGACTATAAATCTCGACGCCTTGCATACTTTCAGCAAATTTATCACGGCTTTGGACATCTTGGAAAAACATGATGGTTTCGTTGGTCAGTGTAAATGAGGGATACATTGCTTTCAGCAAATGAATTGATTGGTCTTCAAAGTCTGTTAAATATGCTGGCTTGAGATTAGCAAGAAATGCTTGGTAATCAGTCAAAAATATCACATCCCTTAAGGAGGAATGAACCATGGGTTGGTGGGGCTCTTCAGATGATGATAACAAAAAAGAAGAGAAGAAAGAATATGAATGGGAGTGTACCAATTACTTCTGTAGCTATACCAAGACAACTTCAAATGATTGGTATACGCCGACTTGTAAATATTGTAATGTGCCCATGAGATTAAAATAAATAACACCAAAAGCCCTCTTCAATTTGAAGAGGGCTTTTTAATTAACTTGATATTAAACCAATGCCTCTATTTGGTGGATGAAAATCTTAATGTAATCAGTTCATCAAGGATAGTATAGTATTTGGTCATCCCCAAGCATTTGTAGCTTTGCGCAATGAAATATAAGATCTCTTCTACTTTATCCTTTTCCTTCTGTTTTTTTGCTATTTTGAGAGCTTGTTCGAAATACTGAATTGCTATAGCATAATCTTCTTGAAGTAAATACATCTCACCTGTAGACTTAAGAGCGGCGAATAAATCACGATTATTTTCAATATGTTTACTCAACTTAATGGCTTTTAAAAGGTATTCTTCGGCCAAACTCCATTCTTTTTCCTTGCTGTAAATTTCCCCTAACAAACGGTATGTCGGAGGGAGAATTTCTTTGTTGTTAACATGTTCCGCTAAATGAATAGCGGTTTCAAAACAATACTTCGCCTCTTCAGGATCATCTATCGAATTGAAAAATTCCCCCATAGTAGTCCACAACATATATGCTCCATCATGTGATTCATTTAAACGGGCGATGTAGATGCCATCTGATAAAACTTCGAGTCCTTCCTTAAACATCTTTTTGTGTCTTAAACAACGTGAATAGATGTCTATTGCTTCCATCAAAACATTTACATAACTAATTTTAGAGCGTAAATCCCAAATTTTTTTAGCTTCTGAATAAGCTTCTTCGATCCGTCCCAATTTGTACAAGTATATAGCTTGGTCAGTTTTCAATCTAAAATAAGGAAAGTCCCGAATTTCGCTCGGAATATAGCAGTCTAATCCTTTTTTGGCTAACTCTAAAGCTTTTTCAAATTCATTTCTCAAATAAGCAATTCTGGCCAAAAACCGATAGGACATAGATTTTCCGTTCAGATGTGACAGGTCTTGACGTTCATCTGTTAGTCGAATGGCCTCCAAAAACTGTTGGGAGGCCTTTTCTAGTTGATTCCTTTTCATATAGAAAAGCCCTTTAAAATAAGGAGTAGCAGCTTGATAACTTGAATTATCGGGGAGATATCCCATTCCTTCTTGAGATTTGAGTAAGTCTATCCAAGTATGTGCTGCCATCATTCTAATATACTCTTTCCCATCGTCTTTCACATCGTTTTTTTGTGATTTTATTTCATTTATAAGTTCCTCCCAAGAATAACCTAATTTTTTAGCAAGCTTTTTCATTGTCTTTATATTGTGATTCGTGCCGCGTTCGATATTGCTAATTGTACTAGCGGACATACCGGGTTCTGCCAGGTCCTCTAATCGAAGATTTTTCTCCTTTCGAATCTGGCGAAAATATTCACCTATTTTCAACAAAAATAAGTCATCCATTATTTTTCACCCTTTAAACAAGTGTTTCACAGCTTCACCAGTGTTTCTTTTGAGGTGGGATTTTAGTTTTTAAAACTGCAATTAAACATCGTTTAATGTTGATCGCTTTACAGCTGGGTTAAATTCCAGAACACATTGGTATAATTCCAGCTAAAACACCACTAAATTGATCGGATGATTATGAAGATATACAATCATCCATAAATCATATTAACAATACAGACTAGGAGAAAACAAATGAAAGAAATCTATGAGAAAGATGGAAAACGAGTAACATTGATTGACCTAAGTGATCAATTGTCTAATGAGACCCGTGAATATGAAGTAAACGAACATCAAATTCATTATCACGACCATAAGCAAGGTGTACATTTACCTAAAAAAATATTGGGTCTTGATCAAAAATACTGGCCTGATGGTTTGGCTTGGGCAACAGAGACTGTGATACTTAATACCCACTCTGGAACACATGTCGATGCGCCTTATCACTATGGGCCGATCTCCGGTGGAAAACCAGCCCGGACAATCGATCAAGTTCCTCTTCACTGGTGCTATGGTGATGGCGTTGTTCTGGATATGCGCCATAAGAAAGTTGGAGAGGGGATCTCAGAAGTCGATCTGCAAAAAGAACTGAAGCGAATCGGATATACGCTCAAACCGTATGATATTGTCTTGATCCATACAGGTGCTTCTAAACATTTTGGGACACCTGGATATCTCTTCAAACAACCTGGATTAACCAAGGGAGCTGTTGAATGGCTTATTGACCAGGGCATTAAGATGATTGGGATTGATGCTTGGGGAATTGACCGGCCACTGGATCGTATGGCAGAAGAGGCCAAAAAAGGAGAAGTTCAGTTCTGGGAAGCGCACCTTGTTGGAAGGGAGAAGGAATATTGTCAAATCGAGAAATTAGCCAATCTGGATCAGATTCCTAAACCGTTTGGCTTCAAAGTATCTGCGTTTCCCATAAATATTGCTAATGCAAGTGCTGGATGGTCGAGAGTGGTCGCCATTATTGAAGAATGACGAATGGGGGAGGGAATGCTGGTTGAACGAAAAAGAAATACTCGATTTGTGGGATACAACCCGCCGAACTCCGCACGATCCAAAGCGAGTACTTGATTTATGGGATACCACACGAACGGACAACTATCAGTTGCAACAAATGAGAAATAGACAACGGATACAAAAGTTGGCGCTGATCCCTTTAGCATCTGGGGTAGCGTCCATTGTATTAGGGATTGGGCTTGTTGGATCTGCTTATGCGGAGGAAATCAATTTAGATCCGATTTTGAATGTAAAACCCGAAGTGAACCAACAACCACAAGTTTCAATCCCGGCTGTGGATCGTACGGTTCCAAAACAGGATAGTGAAAATGTATTGCCATCGCCAAAAGAACCAAAGATAGATTTGGATTTCGGTCAAGATAATAGTTCTCAAGATGCCAAACCTAAGCATCGTCATCATCAAGATCATCAGAATTCTTCTGGTCAACAATCACCTGAGCCGAATGTAAAAATAGATCCTCAACCCGATTCTCAAGATCAACCAGATACATCTCAACCAGCACAACCGCAAAAGCAGCTATTGCCACCAGTAGCACCAGCATCTCCAGAGCCAAACACGAATTTATCATCGGTTCAAACTCCAAAGTCAGTACAACAGCAACCAAATTTACCAAAGATGGATGATAGAAAAACAAATTTTCCTCAAAAAGTAGCGAATAGTAAGCCTACAACAGTCTCCGTAGGAACAGATTCGGAGCCACATACTTTGGTGACAACTGGGCCCACTCAAACTAAGGATACAAGTGTTGTTCAACTGGCTGCGTCCGAAAATCAAGTAGTTGAACCAGTACAGAAAACAAAAGATGGCGTTAGTTTACCGAAAACAGCTACTCCGTATGGGAATCTCTTTCTTGCTGGATTTTCATTCTTATTAGGCGGTTGGTTGTTACAACTTTCACGGAAAATGAGGAAATATGCTTAGGTTTTATTGGATACCAATTTTGCTTGGAATTTCACTGATGGGATATGCTGGATGGCACCTGTATCAAGCATCGGAAGTAAAAGCAGAACTGATTAAACAAGAACAACCCTCGCAGTCAGATCGAAAGAATGAGCCAATAAAGCTTTACCATCAGCTGCCTGCAATTGATACTCATATAGGAAATTTGGAGATTCCCCGGATCAAGGCAACTTTGCCGATCATCCAGGGAGCAAATGAGGATGAGTTGGAAAAAGGCGTTGGGCATGTCTATAATACGGCTCTTCCTGGCGAATCGGATACTGTTGTTTTGGCCGGACATCGAGATACAGTGTTTAAGCGTTTGGGTGAGGTCAAGATAGGGGATCTGCTGATAGTTAAAACGAGTGTGGGGACCTTCATTTACAAGGTCACAGGGGCCAAGATCGTTTCAAAAGATGATCAATCCATTCACTCCACCTATCCCGATCCTCACCTCGTCGTTAGCACTTGCTACCCGTTTGGGTACATTGGACCGGCACCGCAGCGGTATCTCCTAATGGCTGATTTGGTCGAAAGGGATAGATAATGATCTATCCCTTTTTCGATCACATGAAAGGAGTGGAAGACTTGAATCTAAGAAAAGTGAGGCTGGTGGTAAGTACCAGCATCATTGTGGCTTTGGCTGCCAAGGGAGCATATGACATCGTTGCTCCGCCCCGAACACAGGTTAGTGCGGAAAAAACGAATGACAAAATAGCCCCGGTCTTCGTTGATTCAAGCCAAGGAGCTGAGAACTATGCTGTGTATTTTGCTAACTACTGGTTGACGGGTGATATCGAATCGGCTAAACGATATGCGGCCAAGGGGTTTGATGTATCAAAAGATTTACCAAGACCAATCAAAATTGAAACGATTGCGCCTTGGGGAGCAAGAAGCATTGAAAAAAATAAAGTCAGTATTATCGTGCGAGTGAAACCAGTCGGTAGTAATCCCTTCTTTGTCGAGGTTCCTGTTGTTGTGAATCAAGGACGGTATGGCGTAGTTGGATTACCGAACTTTATACCGGAGCCAGCTAAGGCCAGCAAACCAGATAATCCAGATATTGACGAAACACAGGACTTGGCTACAAAGCAGCAGGTTGAGCAGGTGATCGAATCTTTTTTTAGGCAGTATACGGCTGGTACACCAGAAGATCTTGCCAATCTTTATGCTGATGGAAAATCACGTAAAGTATTGGGCATGAATGCTACTTTTGAAAACATAAGCGCCTTGGAAGTAAGTGATCCAGAAGATAACAAGTTGTATGCGCGGTGTACCGCTCGTTTGAACATAAATGGTGTTAGTGTACCACAACAATATGAATTTTGGTTTGAGAAAGATGGGAACCGGTGGTTGATCGACTCCACCAACCCCATGATTTCAACACCGTAGAGGAGGTTACATTGTGCAGGAAGGATTACAGCACTTTATGGATCGGATATGGGACTGGCTATATCCGAATATCACACAAGGGTACACATTGGCAGTTCTTTTGATCATACTCTTTCAAGGTTTTAACAGAAGATATCGGGCATATATTCCGATCACGATTTTCGGTTTGGCTTTTATAGGACTTTTCGTTTATTTCCCGGATACAGTCAAAGAGTTTGTTGGTTTTATCAATAACTTGCTTTCAGGTGATTCCAATGCATGATGAACGGGAATGGATTCGGTCCTATGCTGAAGCGTGGGACGACTCCATACGGGTGCATTTCAAAAACCGTTTTATATCGATCACAGTGAGTTTTTCTGACTGCATCTTTTTTATCATCTTAGAAGGATTCATGCTCTTATTGGACAAAGGGCTTGGGCTTGCATTTGCCCCATTGGTTCATTACTTGGTGATCCCTGGAGTTATTGTTTATTTGCTTAGGAAAGCAAAACCGGAAGGAAAGCCAATCCACCAATGGCTGCTTTCGTTAGTCAAATATTTACTTTCAGATAAACATGTAGGTGGGAACTTGGAGCCAGTTGAATTAAGCAAATCTCGACTACGTGTGTTGAGTAGAAAGGCGAAGTAATGGCGGTGTTCACCGCCATCTTTTATAAGGAGGATGGAGAAAATGGCATCAGAAGCTCCTGTCTTGTTCCGGTCTGCAAATATGATCGTAACCAAAAATCGAACAGGTCAATGTTTTTTCCGTATTCCACAAGAGAACTACTCGTTTTTGCCGACGGACGAAAAGAAAGGGCTGAGAAATCATATTGCACGGTTCATGAACGAGTTCCCATACCGTCTTACGTGGTATCAGGTTCCGGTTCCGTATTCGCCAAAACAAGCCATTCAGTTTGATCTTTCCAAGGTACCAGAGCCATTGAAAGATGCAGCCATTGAAACCTTGGAACAGACGGAACAGTATATCCGTAAGCGAATCCCGACGAAATACAACTTGTATTTGGCTGTGGATATGGAGCCTATTTCAGGTGGGGTTGTGGAAGAAATGTGGCGCGGAATGTATGAGCTATTGCGTGATCCTTTCGTGCTGATTGACGAATGGATGGGAGGAGACTATTATCGACTTCCCTGGACCGAATGGAAACGGTTTGAAACAGCGGAAAGAGAGATCTATGAGTGGATACGCCAAAAGCTACATGGAGGAGTAGAACGGTGCAGTGAGGCAGAGGTGCTTTGGCTAATTGAACGGAGTGCCTGCCGAGGATTTAATCCCCCGTTGCAGAAAGAACCGATGGAATTGCTGGCAGAAGAAGATGGATATATTTACGCCTCACAAATTGATATGGATCGGGGCTTGCATGATGTTTCCTTGCGTTTCAATAAACCCATGGGCATGATCCAGTGGGAGAAAGATTTCAATGGTGAAACGAAAAGAGGATATTTTTCAATTCTTACCGTTTCCACCCTTCCGCATGGTGTGGAGTTTCCAGGCGGAGCTGAGATCTACCATAAGATTCGCGAACTGAACTTTGAAGTGGACATCATCATCCGGACGGAACCTATTTCCCCAGCGGATGCACGGAAAGAATTGCGGAATAAGTTTCAAGTCATCTTAGGGCAAATCTCTCACACGGCAGATTCTAAAGACCTTGAACTTGAGGGCACGGATGAACTGGAGGGAGATGTGCTGAAACGGATAGTAAACCGCCAATTGGATAAGAAAATCGCCACAGAGAAAATTCCCATTTTCAAGACCCAAATCATGTTTGTGGTATGGGGAAATGATCGTAAAGAAGTGGAACGGAGAAGAAGGGAACTTCAAGAGAAGATGATGAGCATGGATTTGCGTCTGGAAATTCCGCGAACAGGCCAAAAGGCGTTATATCATGATACGTTGCCCGGCTCTCAGCAAATTGAAAAATACTATCTTGTTCGTTCCACTGGGGAATTTCTTGCATCCTTCATGCCGCTGGCCACGACAGAGGTGGGTGATCCGTCCGGAATTTATGCTGGGAATACGGTGATGACGGAACCAGGCATTTCAGAGGATGCATTAGGGAGGGCACCCGTTTTCATCGATGTTCATCGAGCGCGCAACCTGTTATCGATGACTTCCAGTTCGGTGATCGCCGGGAGTTTGGGAGCGGGGAAATCAATGTTTGCCGGTCATCTCGTCTATAACGAACTTTTACAAGGCGTGCATCATTTACTCCTGCAACCCAAAGATGAGCTTTGGGCATGGCCTTATGAGTTGCCGGAATTGGCCCCAATCACCAATATCGTTTCAATCTCCAATTCGGTTCGTGACAAAGGAAAATTCGATCCGCTCACGCGTATCGGAGATGATCCGGAAGAACGCCAGTATGCGAAGAAATTGGCCACCAGCTTGTTGCTATTCTTGGCTGAGGAAAAGCCCAAAGATTGGGGTGGGCAAGCGATCCAAGCAGCTGTTGATCTTGCGGTAAACGATCGTCAACCGTCCATGATGCGAGTACTCCACTACTTAGAAGCATATATTCGAGGAGAGCTAGACAAAGAATTTGATCTAAATCGTGCTCAAGCACATCCGGAAGTGGAACGGATATATTCGTTTCTTAAACGTCAGGCTCAATCGCAGGCGCAATTGTTCTTCGGGGATGGAACTGAGACACCCATTGACGTGTCAAATCCTTTGACGATCATTCAGATGCAAAACTTAGGAATTCCGGAAAAAGGTCGTGAGGATTACCGGTTGAACATGGCTTTGTTCATGGCCATTACTGATTTTGCCCGGCGATTCGTCAATCAGCGAACTAATGTGCCGCGGTCAGTTTTGTTTGAAGAACTACACGCAATTAACCAAGCTCCGGAAGGACAACAGGTTTTGCGTGAGCTGATTCGGACCTGTCGTTCCAAAAACGCAGATCTCAAAATGGTCATTCATAACATGCGTGACTTGCGGATCGGATCGGAGTTTAAGGGAGAAGGAGAAGATGGTGGGGAGGAAATTCGCTCCAACTTGGGTTATCGGTTTGTATTCCGGATGGGCGATGATGCGGAAGCGCGGAAAGCATGTGAACTGTTGGGAATTGAGCCGAATGAGGAGAATGTGGCTCATATTCGGAGTCTACGGACGGGAGAATGGATCATGGCTGATCTGGAAGGGCGAGTGTCCAAAGTAAGATTGGATTTAAGCGAGCTGAATCCCCGATTGTTCCGATCCTTGGATACTCGACCATTGGCGAATGAACGGCGTGAACGGGAATTTGGCCGTTTGCGTCGCCAAGCAACCCAGCAAGTGGAGGTGCCCTAATGATTGCATGGATTACCGAACGTAAGAGTGCAATGATTGTGTTCCTGCTGATCTTGGTTATTGTTGGTGGTGTGAGTATTTTAAATTGGATTAGAGGTGAATCAGACAGTAAATTAACGCCACCTGAGCAGGGAGCCTTGGAATTTTGGAAAGCAATGAATGTTGAAGGGGATGCACAAAAAGCAAAACAATTAGATGCTAATGGAGATGAGCACAAGGCTGTTTTTAAAAATCCCATTAATAAGGTAATGATCATGCAGTCTCCTGAACGACCGGCGACCGATAAGACAGCGAAAGTGTTTATTTACACGCCAGATGATGATCGAGGTTACATGCTGGATATGGTAAACCAGAATGGCAAATGGAAAATGCGACATTACGAAACAGATTATGGGCTCTATGATTATGTGGCCAAATATTATCCGGATCACCAGCATGATTGGAAAGAAGTGAATCTCAAATGAGAGACCGTCGAATTTTAATTCTACTTTTTCTCGTAGCGTGTTTGGTGTTGCCGGGGACTGCAAACGCTGCTGACACCTTGGAAAATATGCTTCCTAAGCATTCGCCAATCAATGAAGATGGATCTGTTACGAATGAGCTTTATGAAGAATTCAATGTGGATAATTACGTATTTGATGGGGATTATGGACTCACAGATATTTTTGATGAGTCTGGCAACGAAGTCATAAGCAGCTTTTATGTGGCTGGTATGTTTGGGCTTAAAATTGCACTGTATCTTTTTCAATGGTCAATTGAAGCGCCTTTCTTTGATCAATTGGCTGCTTGGGTAGCGGATGCAGTCAACTGGATGGGAGGACATATCTTTTGGACAATTCTTGACACTCTTTCCATCTTTATCAGTTTATGGATTTTGGTGGAGGTATTCCGCCGGCAATATGCCGATAGCGCCAAATCACTTCTCACTTCCTTAGTTTTTTTGGCTCTAAGCATGGTCTTGTTTAATAACATGGGAGAGGCCCTTCACAATATCAATGATTTTTCGAATGCTGCCTCTGCACAAATCCTGGCCATTGTAGATCAAGGAAAGGATAGTGACGACGTTAATAAAGAGGCTGTTGTCAAAGCATCTAACAAGATTTGGGAAAACTATGCGATCATTCCTTGGCAATTTGGCGAGTTTGGGAAATCAATGAAGCCTGGATCGGAGATATCTGAAACATCCAAAGACCCTATTGCGAAAGATACCTACCTAATTTTGAGCTCAAATGATACCGATCGGTCTAATTATGTCAAACAATGGGCCGAAGGAGATAAACCTCGATATCCAACATTGACAAGTGATGGCGACTTGTCGGGGCGCACGGTCGTAACCATTACCACTTTACTTACTAATTTGATCTTTGTAATTTTCTTGGTCACCTTGTCTCTGTTTGGACTTTTCTATAAGCTGGCGTTCCTGATCTTGGCGTTCATGTCCCCGCTCGTTTGTCTTTTTGCAGCGTGGCCGCGACAAGGAGTTTGGACCGTTATTAACTGGGGACGGAATTGGATTGGAGCGGGGCTGTATGGAGTTGTCGTTGCATTTTTGTTGGCCTTCTACTTAGGAATCTCTACCAAGTTATATGAATTGGTTCCGAAAATGGGATGGTTTTTTGGTGGGGTAATCCCTCAGATGGTTTTAGTCATGATGTTAGTCATGTTCCGAAAAAAGCTAATTCAGTTCTTTCAAATGCCAGTGCGCCAGACTCGAAACATGTTTAACCAAGTACGTCGCCAGATTGGAAGAGGAGAACCATTCCGTTCTCAGAGCAGGGAATTTGGCAAGCAGATAAATAGTGTTTTTGATCAAGCAGAATCCAAATTTTTTGGAAGAGAACCGGCTGTGGCTGGAGCAGCAGCTTCGGGTGGATCAAGTGGAAGTGGGTTTAGTAAACCGTACTTGCAAAAGATGATGGCCACTGATCAGCCCGTCGAAAATCAATCCAAAATGAAACAGCAACAACAGCCGTTGCTAGTTGGGAAAAAGGTTGGGGAAGTCAAAAAAATTGAGGCCCCTGATGTTAGTCGGAAAAAAGGCCAAACAGTAAAAGTGGGGGAAGAGGCAGAAACTCCGCTCGTTACCAAAATAAGTGTACCGGATCAACCTCAACGGGGGCGCATTATAAATGGTGAGTTTATTCCATACCGTTCACCACAGTCTACGGTAAAACAACATGCGCTTATCAATGAAAAGAAAAAGTATCGTTTGGCTCGTTCGGAAGATATAAAGAAACGAAAATTAGCGTTGGAAGCCGGAAAAGTGACAGTTAAAGCAACTGCGTATCTATTGGCAAAATCCAAAAAGGGGGCAAACAATGAATAAACCTCGTTTTTTCTTTGGATGGTCAAAATCACGCCAGTGGCTGTTTTTGGGGGCGTTAGTGGTATGGGCTGGGTTGGCATTTTGGATGTTGACTGGTCAGAAAAATGAGCAGGTAGGCGTAAAAAAGACCCCGACCGATGCAGCGGCTTCGGGGTCTCAACCTCAAACAGAGGATACTTCCAGTGTAACGGCTACTCCCAATTTTACACAAGCAGATAAAGACCAGGCAAAGAAAGTGGCAGAAACATTTGTCCCGCTTTACACCACTTATAAGGTTGAGCAAATCAACAGTATGGTCGAAAGCATTCGCCCTTATGTGACTGATCAGTTCTATGAACAGGAAAAGGAGAACGCAGCAAACATTCGGCCTACAGCAGAGTTTTTTCAGTTCCGCTTTGTGAAAATGGAGGACGGCTCATATATTGAGCCGATGGATAACGATCTTTATTGGACGGCTACTATTACGATGGAATCCATTCATGCTGATGGAAAGAAGGAGCAGGAGCAGTACGATTATGCGATACGCTTGAAAAAAGAAGGCGCAACATGGAAAGTTTCCGAGGTGGAAATGAGTGAACTTTGATCCTAGTATGGAAAAACAGGAGAAGAAAAAAAACATTGGAAAATGGATTGCGCTTATTCTAGTAGTTTTTTTGGCAGTCACTGGACTTGTCATTGTTTTGGCGTTTATGTTTTTGACTACATTGCAACAGTCACTTTTCCAAACTCAAAACATTATGACTGCTGGTGATGTGGAATGGGCAATTACGGAAACCGGTCAAAAGCTCATTCCTGCCAAGTATCTACCTATTTACAAAGAGGCTGGAAAAAAATACGGCGTACCCTGGAACCTACTCGCAGCTATTCATGCGCAGGAAACCTCTTTCAGTATGGATTTAAGTGTAAGTAGTGCGGGGGCGGTCGGCGCCATGCAGTTCGAACCGTGCTCGTGGTTGGGGTGGGATTACTATAAAGACCAATGTGACAGCAAAGGGGATCTTAAGCCGGGTGTCCACATTGATCTAACTGATCCGCACAACATCCATGGTGGAGAGGGCCTTGATGCAGACGGTGATGGAAAGGCCGATCCATACGATCCTGTTGACGCGATCAACGCAGCTGCAAAGCGCTTGGCCGCGGACTACAAACGAACAGGGAAGGATTGGTTTGCTCAAGGAGGACCGGTATGGCGCTACAATCCTAGCATGAAGTATGTGTCAGACGTGGAACGCAAGTTTCATGAGTTTGCGCAACCACTTTTCACCGCTCAAGCAACGGCGCCGGCAGAAGGCAAGATAGGGGAGCTTATCAACGAAGCAAAAAAGCTGATCGGCGTGACCAAGTATGTATTTGGTGCAAATGACTTTCCGTATAGATTAGACTGTTCATCCTTTACCATGAACCTTTATAAGCGCGTATTTGGTATTGATATTGGGCGTGACACCCTAACACAAGTTACCAAAGGAGTACCGGTAGAGAGAAATGAGTTGAAACCAGGTGACCTTGTGTTTTTCCGTGGGACCTATCGCCCTGGCGTCAGCCATGTGGGGATCTACATTGGTGGAGGAGAATTCATCAATAACCAGAGTACCGGTAAGGATGTACAGATTGGGCAATTAAATCAAGGATATTGGGATTCGCATTACTACACAGCGCGTCGTGTTGTGAGATAGAGAGAGGAGAAGCAAAAATGAGTCGGGGACGTAGAGAGCATGGAGGAAGCGGGATTGATTGGCTTATTCTTCCCCTTGGTTGGGGAGCCGTTGCGTTAATTGTGGTGGGTATGATCTGGAAGAAGTTTATCAAAGGGTGGTTGGCATCGTTTGATTCAGATATACTGGTTGTTCCCAGTACTCAATTTGATTTCAGCTACGTTACAACCTTTATTGAGTGGATTATTGGTATCGGGATTTTAATCGGTGTTTGGCTTTTGGTGGGGCCTTTCTTTTATCAGAAGCTGGCCCGCAAGAATGTGCGCTGGAAACGAATCATCCTGCATGCTGACACGCAGCACGACGGGAAACAGGTAGAGAGACTGATTACGTCCTTATGGGAAGCCAAGCGGTCGTGGCTTATACGTTTGTTGCGTGGCCGGGAGTGGTTCCAATTCCTTATGACATGTGTACCTGGTGATCATCCAGAGGGTGAGATTTTGTTATATGTGGGATATCCGCAGGATCGAGATCCCTATATTGGAAAAGAAATATTGAGCGTTTACCCAAACGCTGAGTTGATTGATATTCCTCTTGATCAAGTTCCCCAGCCTTTTTTGGAAAAGGGGATAGGAGGAAAGCTTATTTGGCAATATCCCAAACAGCCAGGACTTCCTCTAAAATCCTTTGACGGATCAGAGGAAATTAGCCAAATCCTAAATCATCTGACACCTGGAGCGTATTTTTCCATTGCTTTTAGTCCGGTATCCTTGAGAAAATTACGCCAGCTATCCAAGGAAACAAGGGACGCAGTGATTCAAAATCGCAAAGGTAATCGATTTGCTTTTCTCCACCCTTATTTTGAGGCCACACCGAAGGTATTAGGCCGGGATGTATCTACTTCACAAAGAAAAGAATTTCCTGAAGAGGTCAAAGAAGTACTGGAAAATCTGAAAAAACGTCATGCTGGACAGACTGCCGCTTTTGATACCGAAATCTACATTTGGCATGAAGCAGATGACAAACGGACGGTTGAATCGATCGTAAACAAGATAAATGCTGCGGTCAAACATTCAAATCGATTACGATTAGATACCACCAGGAAAAGCCCGATCCGTTTGGCCCCATATCCTTTCTGGAAGAAGGTAATGACGTGGACGGGAAGCGAACTGGCCAACCTGATCCACTTTCCGAAAGGAAAAACCAAGTATGAAAAAGAGAACCGAATTAAGCACATCATGGATCGGATTCCTCACTTGATTCAGGGACAAAATCCGATTGGGGCCAATGATTTTTTGAAAGGAATTCCCTTCGGATATGTGATTCATCCAGCTTATGCAAAGCGAATGCTTTATATTGCTGAGAAGAAGTTGCGAAAAATGGCGCTGATTCTTGGAAAAATCGGTAGCGGTAAAACGGCCTTGATTTTGATGATGATTCGCCTGTGCCTCCTTTGGAAGTTGGTTCGGAAAGAACCAATGGGAGGACTGACTTTCATTGATCCCAAAGGGGATGGGGTGAAGACAGCACTTACTTACTTCCAAATGCTGCGTGCGCAAGGACACGACTTTGATGAAAGCAAAGTCCATTATTTTGATCTTACTTCAGATCAATATTGCATTGGTTTAAACCTGTTAGATTTGCCAGGACAAACGGAGGACCAACGGATCGCCAATATCATTGCGATTTTACAAAACGCTTATTCCTCTGATTCTGCTTGGTTAAAAAAATATGCTCGGCCAACGATTCGAGCACTTCTTCGTGATAAGCACGAAAAGCATACGATATTGGCAATACCTGAGTTTTTAAGAAAGGACAGCCCATTACGGGAACGGATCAAGAGCCAGTTGAAGAAGGGAAATGTCAGTGACCAAGCACTTTACCGCAAATTAGAGGATTTGGAAGACAAATTCGGCGGGCATGAGGTGGAACCGTTCCTGAATCGCTTAGATGAGTTGATTGAGAACCCGGTCACTCAACGGATCTTTGGCCAAAAGGAAACGAACTTGGAGATCTTGCGATACTTGGAGGAAGGACATTTTGTTTTCTTCAACGTGGAAGGACTGGCTGAGCAAAAAGAAGCGATGAAGTTAGTCATGGGAATGATCGTCACGCTCTATCATCAGGCAGCTCAAGTACGACATAACCAATCTCAGAACCACTACCTGGTCATTGACGAGGCACATCAGTGCCAAATTCCCGTTTTGTATGAGCAAGTGATCCCAAAGGATCGGAGTAAGGGCCTGATCGCCATCTTGATGACTCAATATCTGGATCAGTTTGTGGAGCCCCTCAAAAAAGCCATTTCCGAAGTAAGTGGTCATATTTTTGCCTTTACCTGTGGTTCTGAAACCGCCAAGAAAGTGCAGGAGTACACTGGTAACCGATTCAAAGCAGAAGACGTTGTCAATTTACCGGAGTTGGAGGCTGCCGTCTATACCGAAAGTGATTCTGGCGAGAGAGTATCTTTTCGAATCCGTGTGGAACCGCCATATATCATGCTTGATGGAAAGCCCACTTACTATGGCCCTCAAGAAGAGCGTCAGGCCAAAGAAGAAAGAGAGGCATTCCAGAAAGCTCTACAGGAATTTGGACTTCGCTGGATGCAAAGGGACTGCTTATCTGTTGAAGAGGTTCAGAAACAGATTGATGCATATCGGGAAAAGCTTGGAACCTGGATAGGAATGCGATGTTGTGGGGAGAGAATCATCAACAATCCCCGACAGATCAGATAAAAGATGAACATCAACAAGCGAAAGAATCTAATAACAGTGAAATAGACCCATGGATGATCGCTAATAAAGAGGAGGATGAAGATGACAGTTATCGATGATGTGTTAAAAAACTTGAGCCTGACAAGAAGTGAAGAGCTTTTAGGATGTGTCTATTTCGGGCGTATGATTGCCCCCCATCAAGTTGCGCGCTTGATGGGGGTTGGAAATGACTATATCCTTCAGCTCAAAAAAGATCTCAATAAAAAGGGTAAAATGATTCTTTCTCATCAAGCCGGTCGCCGTAGCCGAACCAGCATGATTTTCCCAGAACACTACAAAACCGGGCCCCGTATGTACGAATTAGGACCTTCTGGTAAACCCATTGTGGAAGGGATTATTGGAAGGAA
Source organism: Thermoactinomyces sp. CICC 10521 (assembly GCF_016055135.1). Lineage (NCBI taxonomy): Bacteria > Bacillati > Bacillota > Bacilli > Caryophanales > Thermoactinomycetaceae > Thermoactinomyces > Thermoactinomyces sp. CICC 10521. Next base: position 31,540 of record NZ_JAECVZ010000029.1, read on the forward strand.
AATTAACTATACTCCCCTTACAGGTAATCAAAAGTCGCATTATTATGGTATCAACGATATTCTTGTGCGGACACTCGATTGCCTGATTGAACGAGAATACCGACGCCTGAAAAATGATTTGCTGGAGGACAAGAAAACGGCATTGGCTCGCGCTCATGCGCTGGAAAAGGTTCAATGGTTTAATACTCAAGAGACAAGTGAAATCATTTACGGCTTATGGGAGCCGCACTTAAATTTATTGAAGTCGAAAGAAGACCAAGCGAAGGTAATCAGCAGCTTGGTTTTCCCTGATGCACGTCTGGCTATTGAAGACCAAGCATATTGGATCGAGTACGATAACTTAACTGAAAATATCAAGCCAGATCCGAATCGCCCGAAAGCCCTGGAAAATCCAAATCAGACGTACATCTGGGATAAGATGATCAAATATATCAATACCATGGGACCGATCGGGAACACCGATGTGGTCATTTGGATCATTCCCAGTGAGACACGCAGGCAGAACATAGAACAGTGTTGGGAAGAGGTGAAAAACTCAGCCTACATTCAAAAAAAACGCCAGCAAGTGGAGGAAATGGGGCGGAAATTCTTTTTTCCAACTATGTACTTTTTCACTCCTGGACAAGAGCAAAATTTTTTTCATAAAAGCTGAGGTGGATCACTCCCCTCAGTTTTTTATATACTGAAAATTTGTTAATATACTACATATGAATATACATTTGATAATCATTTTCAATACATGTTGATTACATATGACCATATATATGACCGTACATATGTAGCTACATGTAGTTTTTCTAAAATGGTTTTAAACTGCTTATTCTCTATGGTTTCGCCGTGGATCAACCTTCTCGAACTTGATACGATAAGACGTCATCTTATCGTCCTCCTACTCTCGCCACTGCTCCCTCCGTCGTCCTCAGCTGCCGTTTATCGTGCCTTATCGTGATGAAGTAGTGGGCTAGACATTTTTTGAAGGGATTTATTGATCAGAAACGAATATCTTTGGCTATGAATGTAACATTTCATGACGGAAAGGTTGATAGAGCGTGTTTTCAATGATTCTTGATGTAATAGTTACAGTCGGTATACTTTTGCTCCATGCCACAGGTTTTTCACAATTTCCACAAGTAGGGTAGATGGCACCAAATTCGCCAGATGCTACCTCACCCCTAATATATTAGCATATTAATGTAATTCATCCCGGCAACAAATTTTCCATACGATACCATAAAAACTGCATGCATAAGAACTATTCCCGCAAAAATACCAAAAAAACCACGCATTTTTCCTTTCTTCACAAGGCGTAATCCACCAAAAAGAAAGTGAAGGCTTTAAGTATAGAGAAATTTAAGAAAGAGGCGGTTTAAACTGCCTCTTTCCTGCTTCTTTTAGAATCGGGCTCAAAGGATAATACTTTTTCACGCTAATGAGGAAGGCTTTCACATGCCTTACCGTCATGATCGCCATCGAGTTTGTATGGGTCACTGGGGCCGGCTTTTTCAAAAAAGGCTTGTGCTTCTTGTTGCGTTTTAAAATCACTACAGTCTTTATCTGGCATATTTGGATGTGGTTCGCCTACCGTTATCGATGGAACGGAATGGCCAGAGGTATTAGTTGACTTGCACCATTTGTCCGGATGGTAGCCGTCTTTTTGTGCATATTCTGGACATTGCCAGATTCCAATATGCTTTTCTTTGGCTATCTCCTCCGCTTTTCGGTAATCGGACAGGTGTTTTTTCGATTCATATATGTAGCCGACGCGTGCCAATCCGGCTTTCAATAAGGCTTCCTGCACACTTTGACCGTCCGCGTAAACATAGGCAAGAATTCGATCATATTTATCGCGTTTCTCAACATCAAATTCCAGGCTAATCTGTTGGGCATGAGTCAGCATCTGGTTTGTGAATTGGGCAGCTTCTTCTCCCAAGGGTTGTTTACCAAGTTTGGGATGATGGGTTTCGGGGGTGTCTATTAGTAAAAAGCGCACTGTTTCAGTTTTTCCGTTCAATTTGACTTTGGCAGTGTCTCCATCAACGTCTTTGACCAACTGAACATTCGTAAAATTAGCGGTTGGCTTTGTCGGAGCTGCTTGCGAATTGCAACCAATTAACAGTAAAGAAACGACAAAGGCTGAAAGAATTCGTTTCAAGGCGGTTCCTCTCTTTCTGTATTTTCTTTCTAATATACCTTACAATGTTTATCTCTACCAAAAAACCGGCGCCCTTTCTTCATTCATCTCTGTTTATTTAACAATATATAATAAACTAAAATATTTATTAATGTCAGATACCTATGGGACCTTTGAGCGATTATCAAGGGATAAAATCGTCGTATATTAGGCAATTTTTTTATTCTCGCCGTCCACGTCTCGCCTTCGTCTCTACTTGACCAGTTCTCTTTCCCCAGATTTTTATTTTCTCTACTAGGTTTACTTTGTGAAAAAAAGAAGTAATCGTTGCCGTAACCGAAGAAAAATATGAGCGAGAATCTCTAAATTTCCTGTATAAATACGAAATGACTTGAGTCTCCCTAAAGAGTGTCTCAAGTCATTTTCCACTTCTTGGGCAATTGGCGGCAAAATTGGTCGATGCTCCCTCCACCTCTATAAAAGAGGGCCAAGTGCATATAGACATGTTGGTAATGCAAACAGTTGAAAATTGAAATAATTTCGTTTACGATTTTCCGTTTTTTAGGGGAGTGTTGGAATTGCGCCTTCCTCTTTTATATAATTTTATTGAATAGTATGAATAAATCAATGAAAGAGGGGATCGATCATCCTTTATCTGAATCGGTTTCGTTCTTATCTGCAAGAAAAAATCCTCATTCGACAAAAGAACCGATACAAGCAAATCAAGCAGTTATCTCATACCCAAGCGTTTTTTCGATGCCTGGTCACAGTGGTGGAGTCCTGGATACTCGGGGAAAAAATTCAATGGGATTTTCAATATGCCAAAACACAAAGTCCCATTGAACGGAAGGTCTATAATGCGTTAAAGAGCCGATATTCTTTAAAAACGCAAGTTCCCTGCGGAAAATATTTTATTGATATTGCAATTCCCAAGTATCGGATCGCCATTGAAACCGATGGGCGTGCTTACCATTCGTCCTATCAGCAAAAGGCCCATGACAGAAGAAAGGATCAGTTTTTAGAATCGCACGGATGGACGGTCTTGCGATTCACGGGTGCCCAGGTTAATGGTAAACTCAAATGGGTGCTTGCCCAGATTCACAAGGCAGTCGAAACCTATCGTCCACCTTGGTATCAGAGATGGGCCAAAAAGATATGGAAAACTGTCAAACGGACAGGAAGCTAGGCTTCTTGTCCATTTTCACTTTAAAAATCGAGCGGAGTTCAAGCGAACATAAAAAAAGAAGCCACACCATGGGGGAGCAGTCTCCATTCTTTTTCAAGCAGTATTATTAAGCGAACGCGGGCGGGATAGGCATAGTGATCCATAAACTAAACCGGTTCCTTTCCGTAAAACGTCAAGGGAACCGGTTTATAGGATTTGGAACAAATTTCTATTTGTAACTGTATATTTTACACGTATCTCGGACTTACCCCGGATAGAATAACTGTACTTCTCATAGGATATAACTGAGACAAAACTTCCTTCTAACATCACCCTCTCGTGGTGATGCTTTTTTATGTTGATGTCCTGATGTTTTCACTCATGATGTGACAACCTGTCCATAAACTTGCTTCATCTTCCGAATAAATAATTGATGCCAACCAAATCCTGTTTCCCCAAGTACAAATAAAGCTACCCGAGTAGGGTAGCTCGAGGTTGTTGACAAAGAAGGTCAACAGCCTTTTTTGTTGAAAAGGTATAAAAAAACATTCCGAAGGAAGGTTTCTATGTTCAGGACGAATTCATCCAG